>JAPKDI010000146.1 GCA_026421105.1 Alphaproteobacteria bacterium
GGAGAGTCGCTGATTTGCCATTCGACATCGTCCATTGTGGCGGACTCTAACACGCCTCTTCCTTAACCATACGTTCAGGAATAGCATCTATCTATCAGTCCATTAGGAAACAGGCCTCTGGCCGGGACAAAATATGGCGCGCGCCGTAAATAACGTCAGTGTTGAACTATCGGTCGTTCTCGGCCGCTCTAAAATGCCCATCAACCAGCTTCTTAAGATGGGCCGCGGCGCAGTGATCGAGCTGGATACAACCGTCGACGACCCTGCGCTCATCCTGGCCAATGATCGGGTGATCGCCCGTGGCGAGGTGATGATCGTCGACGATCACATCGCGATTACAATTACCGACACCGTCGGTATCAACGAAATTCTTTAACCGGACAAACCCTCGGAAAAATGAGGGTCCTTGGCTGACAGCGCTTGAAGGTGCGAACCAGATTTGCTATTCGGCTGCCACCAAGCGGTCGTGGCGGAATTGGTAGACGCGCAGCGTTGAGGTCGCTGTGGGAGTTAATCCCGTGGAAGTTCGAGTCTTCTCGACCGCACCACTATTCAAAGCCCGCCGGGGACCTCGGCGGGCTTTGGTGTATTTTGGACGCGGCAATGTCTCTGAGCTAGGGTCGCTCCCTAAGCTGCCCGATTAGAGGGTGGCAGGTTGATCGAAGGAGTGGGCCCGAAAATGGTGGACGAACTGGACAAAATGGCCCTGGAATACCACCGTTGGCCGACACCCGGAAAAATTAGTGTAACGCCAACCAAGAACCTGGCTAATCAGCGCGACTTGTCCCTCGCGTACTCGCCAGGGGTGGCTGCTGCGTGTAACGAAATTGTCGCCAATCCGGCTACCGCAGCTGAGTACACGATTCGCGGAAACCTCGTCGGCGTGATCACAAATGGAACTGCCGTTCTTGGTCTCGGCAATATTGGACCGCTCGCCTCCAAACCGGTGATGGAGGGGAAGGGGGTTCTGTTCAAGAAATTTGCCGATATAGATGTGTTCGACATCGAAATCGATCAGAGCGATCCGGAGAAATTCATCGAGGCGGTCGCGGCCCTCGAACCCACGTTCGGGGGCATCAATCTTGAGGACATCAAAGCTCCGGAGTGCTTTGTCATCGAGAAAGCCCTGCGCGAACGGATGAAGATACCGGTGTTCCATGATGATCAACATGGAACAGCGATTTGCGTTGCGGCGGCGCTCTACAATGGCTTGCGTGTCGTCGGCAAAGAAATCGACAAGACCAAAATGGTCTGCTCAGGCGCAGGTGCTGCGGCCCTCGCCTGCCTCGACTTGATGGTCAGTATGGGCATGAAGCCCGACAATATTCTCATCGTCGACCGCAAGGGCGTCGTCTATCACGGCCGCGACGAAAAACTCGATCCGTATAAGGGACGCTATGCGGCGAACACCAACGCCCGCACCCTCGCCGATGCAGTGCATGGTGCGGACATATTCCTGGGAGTCTCTGGGCCGGGGGTACTGACCAAAGACATGGTCAAGACCATGGGGAAGAAGCCGCTAATTTTTGCGCTGGCCAACCCGACACCTGAGATCAAGCCCGAAGACGCCAAAGAGGTGCGGCCGGACGCAGTGATCGCCACTGGCCGGTCGGACTACCCGAACCAAGTCAATAACGTCCTGTGCTTTCCGTTCATTTTCCGCGGCGCGCTCGACGTTGGCGCGACGGAAATCAACGAGGCGATGAAGTTGGCAGCGGTGAAAGCGATTGCCGATTTGGCGATGGCGGAGGCGACGGACGTAGTGGCCAAAGCCTATGCCGGTCAGTCGCTTGAGTTCGGGCCTGAATATTTGATCCCCAAACCATTTGACCCACGACTTATCGTTAAGGTTGCGCCGGCCGTTGCGAAAGCGGCGATGGACTCCGGCGTCGCCACTCGCCCCATCGAAGATTTTCAAGCCTATCGCGATAAGCTAGCGCGGACGGTTTACCGCACGAGCTTCGTCATGAAGCCGGTCTTCGACCGCGCACGCGAACAGCCGCTGCGTCTTGCCTATGCTGAGGGTGAAGAGGAAAGCGTCCTGCGCGCAGTGCAGATCGTGATCGATGACGGCCTTGCGAAGCCAATCTTGATTGGCCGGCGATTCGTGATTGAGATGCGGCACGAGAAAATGGGTCTGCGGTTCGACCTCGACAAAGATGTCGAGTTAATTGATCCCCAAGGTGATCCCCGTTTTCGTGATTATTGGACCGAATACCACGGGCTGATGCAGCGAAAGGGCGTGACGCCTGATACGGCTCGGGCAACGGTGCGAACGCGAAATTCGGTCATTGGTGCCTTGGCGGTACGCCGCGGGGATGCCGATGCTCTGATTTCTGGGGTCGTTGGGAGCTATGCTCGCCAGTTGCAGTACGTTGAGGACATCATTGGTCGGGGTCCGGGGGTGGAAAACCTCTGCGCGATCCAGGTCCTGGTCGCACCACGCGGAACAGTGTTCTTTGCCGATACCAACGTGAACTACGATCCGACGGCGGCGCAAATTGCCGAGACCGCGATTCTCGCTGCCGCCTCCGTTCAGCGCTTTGGCCTTGAGCCCAAAGTTGCGCTGCTATCACATTCAAATTTCGGCACCCACAAGAATCCATCGGCCGAAAAAATGCGGGAGGCGCTCGCGATGATCCGCGCGCGCGCGCCTGAACTCGAGGTCGAAGGCGAAATGCAGGGTGACGCCGCCTTGTCAGAGGTCGTGCGTGAGCGGGTATTTCCGGAGTCGGACCTTAAAGGGACTGCCAACCTGTTGATCTTTCCCAACGTAGACTCCGCCAACATCGCGTTCACGGTGGCCCGGACCATGACCGAAGGCCTTTCTGTGGGGCCAATTCTCGCGGGCCTCAACAGCTCGGCCCATATCGTCAACCCATCGATTTCGGTGCGAGGTCTGGTCAACATGAGCGCTTTGGCGGTCGTGGAAGCACAGGTCGCGGCATCGCGCGTCGCCGGCTAACCGTTTCGTGACCAACGCGCCCCGCAATCCGGATGAGACGCAACCGGAGGGGGCGCCGGAGCCGCAGGTCGGCCTCCAGATTGATGTCGTCAATGCCGTCGAGGACGCGCTCCAAGCGGGCGAGATCGATGCCGCCGCGGCGGTTGTACACGGTCTGCACGCCGCTGATGTCGCCGACCTCATCGAGACGATAGACCCGGTCCATCGACCGGCCCTGATCGATGCCATTCAGGAGAGTTTTGACCCGGAGGTTCTGACCGAGCTGAACGACAACATTCTTGAAGATGTTGTCGACCGGCTGGGAAGCGAGAGTACCGCTGCAGCGGTGGCTGAGTTAGAGACCGACGAGGCACTTGAAGTGCTCGACGATCTTGATGCAAAGCTGCAGAAAGAAGTTCTCGATCAACTAGACGAGTCTGATCGCAGCGAAATCGAACAGGCGCTCGCGTTCCCAGAGCAATCCGCCGGGCGCTTGATGCAGCGCGACCTGATTGCCGTGCCGTCGTACTGGAATGTAGGGCAGGTGATCGACTATTTGCGCGAGACAGAAGATCTGCCTGATGAATTCTACGAACTCATTCTCATAGACGCGGACCATCATCCAATCGGCACGTTGCCGCTTAACGTTTTGCTGCGCTCCCGCAGGCCGGTGCGAATAGACGACATCATGAACGTGGACCTCCGCGTGGTGCCAGTGGAGATGGACCAGGAGGAGGTCGCCTACGCGTTCCAGCAATATGACATGGCGTCAGTACCGGTGGTCGACCCGTCCGGCCGTCTTGTAGGCGTGATCATGCATGACGATATCGCCGATGTTATCCAAGAGGAGGCTGAAGAGGACATTCGCCGCCTAACCCGCGCGGGTGGCGCCGGCATTCACGATGGCATTTTTGACATCGTCCGCGGCCGTTCGGTTTGGTTGCTGGTTAATCTACTCACGGCCGTCGTGGCGTCGCTGGTGATTTCAATGTTCGGCGGTACGATCGAACAGATCGTCGCGCTGGCTATCCTTATGCCAATTGTGGCGTCGATGGGCGGCAACGCTGGTACGCAGGCGCTCACCGTCACTGTACGGGCGCTCGCGATGCGAGACATTACGGGATCGAACGTCTTCCGCCTGATCAACAAAGAGCTCATCGTCAGCTTTATCAACGGGGTGGTTTTTGCGGTGCTATGCGGCATCGGAGTCTATTTCTGGTTTGGCGATTTGGGGCTGGCGCTGATTATTCTCGCGGCCATGATCATCAACATGATGGCCGCCGGGTTTTCGGGCATCTTGATCCCGCTCGGTCTCAACCGGGTCGGTGTCGACCCAGCGCTGGCTGCAACGGTGTTTGTCACGACCGTGACCGACGTCGTTGGGTTCTTCGCATTCCTCGGCCTTGCGGCCTGGTTGCTACCCTAGGAGGGGGCATGACAGAAGACTTGACGACCGCGGAAGGCTTCAACGCAGCGGCGAAAAGCAATTTTCCCGGTCATCTCGATATCACGGTCACGAATGTCGAGCACGGGGTCGCTAAAGCTGAAATGCGCGTCGGGTCGAAGCACCTCACGCCGACCGGCTTCATGCACGGTGCAGCGGTCG
>JAPKDI010000147.1 GCA_026421105.1 Alphaproteobacteria bacterium
TTGGACGCGAAGCGCCACCCGTGTTGCGTCTTGGTATCCCGGACCGGTTTCCCGATAAATATGGGACCCAAGATGATCTTCTTAGCTATTACGGGCTTCAACCCGACGCCATTGCCAATTCAGTTAGAGAGTTTGCCACGCGGCACCTGGGTTAAGGCCTAGGCCGACGGAAGGCTTGAGATAGCCTCCGACCCGGCGACACTTTTACACGTTTTTCTATTGCGAATGATTATCACCCACTGTAATACTCCTGTTGTTGCGATTGACATGCAATCGCTTGATGTGGGCCCAAGAGACCGTCGGCCGCTGTAACTAAGGTTTTCAAGCCTAATTGCGTAGTCGGCGGATCCCCCGAAACGAAAGGTAGAATCGATGTTGAGTGGACGTGTTACTTGTGGCATTGCCGCGCTAGTTTTGGCGGCCTTTGCGGCGTTCGGGTCGCCAGCGCAGGCGGCTGACGAAGTTAATGTGTACTCGTACCGGCAACCATTCTTGATCCAGCCGATGTTTGACGCGTTTACGCGCGAGACCGGAATCAAAGTGAACGTTGTCTTTGCCAAGAAGGGGTTGGTCGAGCGGCTGAAGGCCGAAGGGCGCAATTCGCCAGCCGATCTAATTTTCACCGTTGATATAGGCCGGTTGGCGGATGCGGTAGCTGGTGGCGTCACGCAGGCCGTCCAAAACGACACGCTGGAGAACGTAATCCCAGCCTCAATGCGTGATCCTGCAGGGCATTGGTTTGGTATCACCCAACGGGCCCGAGTAATTTTTGCCTCGAAAGACCGGGTGCCGCTCGAAGAAGCGCGCACGTTGTCTTATGAAGGGTTGGCGGACCCCAAGTGGCGCGGCCGCATCTGCACGCGGGCAGGAGATCATGCCTATAACGTCGCGCTGTTCGCCGCGATGATCGACAAGCATGGCGAAGAGCACGCCAAAGCTTGGCTAGCAGGACTGCGTGACAATCTTGCGCGTAAGCCGCAGGGCAACGATCGCGCACAGGTTAAAGCCATCATGGAAGGCCAATGCGATCTCGCACTGGGAAATCACTACTACTATGCACTGATGTTGCAGAACGAGGAGCAGTCAGCTTGGGCGGCATCCTCCAACATCATCTTTCCAGATCAAGATGGCGATGGCACCCACATGAACATTTCGGGTATTGCAATGACGCGTGCGGCCCCGCATCGCGAGAACGCGGTCAAGTTGATGGAGTTCTTGGTTGGTGATTTGGCGCAGAAGATGTACGCCGAGCAAAACAACGAATACCCGCTCCGGGCGGGTGTTGAGCTCTCCGGCTTGCTACAATCGTTCGGCGACTTCAAACGCGCCGATCAGTCGTTAGCTGATGTCGCGGCCAAGCGGCCGCTTGCGGTCAGGTTGGTCAATGAAGTGCATTACAACACGGGGCCGGCGAGCTAGGGCTCACATCCTCGAAAGTCAAAAAAACCCCGGCGTTTTCTGCGCCGGGGTTTTCGTTGCTCCTGGGATAGACCCAAAGGGATCCGTTTTCGACGATGCAACTGGATGTGGCACAAGGTAGGCCCCGAAGATTGAGCGGGGAGCGAGGGTGGCAAGTTGGCGGCTTGTTGATCGCGTGCGCTATCGCGCTGCCGATTGTTGCTGTTGCATGGCTAGCCGTTTTCCCGAGCGAGAACATTTGGCCCCATCTATTCGAAACGGTATTGTGGGGCTACATCGAAACGACGCTTCGTCTCATGCTCGGTGTGGCGATCGGTAGCGTGGTGATTGGCGTCGGGACGGCCTGGCTTGTGACCACGACCGAGTTTCCGGGTCGGCGAGTTTTTCAGTGGGCGTTGATGTTGCCGCTGGCTGCGCCGACGTACATCGTTGCTTACGTCTACACCGATCTGCTGGAATTCGCAGGTCCTGTACAAATCGCATTGCGCGCAATGTTCGGGTGGCAAAGCGCCCGCGACTATTGGTTCCCGGAAATCCGCTCGGTAGGGGGCGCCATCGTGATGATGACGCTGACGCTGTACCCCTACGTTTATCTGCTGTCGCGTGCGGCGTTCCTTGAGCAAGCGGGGGTGACCCGCGAGGTGAGCCGGACGTTGGGCGCGGGGCCATGGCAGACTTTTTTTCGCGTGGCCCTCCCCCTGGCGCGGCCAGCCGTCGTGGTCGGAATGACGCTGGCATTAATGGAGACCCTCAACGACTTTGGCACGGTTGACTTTTTTGCCGTTCGCACGCTGACGGCGGGGGTGTTCAACGTTTGGCTCACGATGGGCAATGTCGGCGGCGGGGCGCAAATCGCGGTGGTTATGCTGGGCTTCGTCGTGTTGCTGATCCTGTTGGAGCGACTTGAACGGCGGCGGCGGCGCTATCACGCGTTGGCAACACGGCATCGACGGGCGACCCGTCAACGGCTCGGCGTGCGGACGCAGTGGGCTGCAATGGCCGCATGTTTGGTGCCGGTGATCTTCGGATTCTTGATCCCTGGCACAATCCTGCTGCGCAACGCGGTGCTTTTTGCCGAGGAGTCATGGTCTTCACGCTTCCCTGATTTTGCGGTTAACAGCCTATTACTGGCTAGCGGCGCGGCAATCCTTTGCGTCGTTCTGGCGACACTCCTGGCATACGCGGTGCGGCTTCGGGGTGGCGCCGTTCTGTCTGGCGCGGCACGGGTGGCGAGTTTGGGCTATGCGGTGCCGGGCGCGGTGCTGGCGCTTGGCATTCTGATTCCGTTTGGTGCGTTCGATAACGCCTTCGACGGTTGGATGCGCAATACATTCGGCGTGTCGACTGGGTTGCTGTTGAGCGGGACGGTTGCGGCTGTGATGTTCGCCTATGTTGTTCGGTTTTTTGCGCTGTCATACGGTGCCCTCGAATCGGGCTTAGGGAGAATCAAGCCGAGTATGGAGATGGCCGCACGGACGTTGGGAGAGGGTCCGGCTGGAACGTTACTCCGGGTTCACCTACCCTTGATGAAGGGCACGTTGTTGACAGCAGCTTTGTTAATATTCGTCGATGTGATGAAGGAGTTGCCTGCAACGTTGCTGTTGCGCCCATTCAACTTCGATACGCTTGCGACGTATGTCTACCAATTCGGATCGTCCGAACAACTCGAACTGTCGTCGTTGGGTGCGTTGTCGATTGTCGCGGTTGGATTGGTGCCGGTGATCCTGCTGAACCGAATGGTAGCACGTGATCCGAGTGAGGTGATCTAGACGGTATCTTTTCGCCCGCTGCGTGGTAAACAGGCGCGGGCTTTTAAAGCGAGAATTCTCTTTGCCTGACGCGCCAACGCCAGTTCTGGTTTTTGATGATGTCCGCCATCACTACGGCCAGACCGTGGCAGTGGACGGTTTGTCGATGACCGTCGGTGAAGGCGAGGTGGTGTGCCTGGTGGGGCCGTCAGGGTGCGGCAAGTCGACGACGCTGCGCCTCGCCGCTGGTCTCGAAGAACTCCAACACGGACGTGTCAGCATCGGGGGCCAGGTTGTCGCAGCCGACGGGCGCTCGCTTCCACCGGAGGATCGCAACACCGGGATGGTATTTCAAGACTTCGCGTTGTTCCCGCATCTCAAGGTCATCGATAACGTGATGTTTGGCGTGCGGGGGAAGGGCGCAGCTGAGAAGCGCCATCGCGCCGAACGGATATTGGATCAGGTAGGAATGGCGCGCTACGCGCAAACCTTTCCACACGAATTGTCTGGTGGAGAGCAACAACGCGTAGCGTTGGCCCGTGCCTTGGCGCCGCGCCCGGCATTGATGTTAATGGACGAACCGTTCTCAGGCCTGGATACGCAACTGCGGGACTCAGTGCGTGATGACACGCTGAATATTCTCGCGGAGGCCGGAACACCGACGTTGCTCGTGACCCATGATCCGGGTGAGGCGATGCGCATGGCTGATCGTGTCGCCGTGATGCGTACCGGGGGGCTTGCACAGGTGGGTCCACCAGCCGAGATCTATAGCGCGCCAGCCAGCCTTTTCGTGGCGCGGTTCTTTGGTCACGTGAACGCGTTGAGTGGGACGGCGGCCGCCGGATCGGTCGACTCGCCGCTGGGTCGTTTAGCGGCAAGTTCGCTAGAACTGAGCGGGCCGGTAACGATCGGAATTCGGAACGAGGCATTGTTCCTGGGGCAAACTGGAGTGCCCGCAACAGTGACCAGTGCCCGGGTCTTGGGTCCTTATAGCGTGGTAGAATTGGCGCTGGCTGACGATATCAAGGTTTGGGCCCATGTGCCGGGGACTGCACCGCCAGGACCAGACGATAAAGTTAACGTCGATTTTGATCGTACTCAGGCTTTTGTTTTCGCGAAAGAGTAACTAAATAGGTTTAACTCCAGCAGAAATTGGTGGTCGACTGGTGCTCCTGCGTTTGCGCCGACTCAGCCTTTCTGCAATGATCCCCGCAAATGGCGGCACATTGGGCCGCTGACCAGTTGGAGCAAGGTAATGGGCATTAGTGTTTGGCAAATCGCCATCGTCGGGCTGCTACTCGTGGTGCTATTCGGGCGCGGCAAGATTTCGGCCCTGATGGGTGACATGGCTAAGGGCATAAAGAGCTTCAAAA
>JAPKDI010000148.1 GCA_026421105.1 Alphaproteobacteria bacterium
GCTCAATTAGGCTGCCACGGTTCGTAGTCTGCGGAAGCCGGTTTGCGGGATCCTGCGCCGAGGACGTGGCCAGCGGGCCGATAGGCACCCCGTGTCCCTGTCATGTTTGGCATATGGGGCTGCTCCCAGGCGTGATCGAGAGACGGCGCCGTCGGCGCCTCATCGGCGTTGTGTTGGAGCCACGCATTCCACTCCGGCGGGACCATCGAACCGTCGACGACATCCGCATAAATCACCCAGCGGCGCCGACGTTCCCAATGGTAGCGACCAACTTCTGGCCGACCCTTTTCTTGGTAGTAGCGATTACCCGCGGCGTCCTGGCCGACGGGTTGGCCGCGCCGAAAGGTGAAAACCCAGGTGCCCCACGTCGCCCGGTGCCACCAAGCAGAGACGAAAGAAATCAGGGAGGTAAAGCGCACAGAATGCCCCCAACAGGTCAGAGAGCGAAAGCGTCACTCATTATTGCACCGGAAGCCCAGAACCGTCCAGAGGAGCATCACAAGATTTCTTCCACAGGACAGCCCAAGCGCGGTCGCCGCCGAATGCAGCAAATCCGGTCCATGAATACACGCGGGAGATGAAAGTTACCCACAGAGATCGCTCTGTAGGGTCAAAGGGACCTGCAACCCCAAAATATGGTTGACCCTCCCCATGGGCAACAATATCTTGTGTCCCCTGATAGGAAAGACACAAACTCTGGGTGTCACGGTTACCCCTAGCAAAGATTTTAAGAACGAATTCAATGGCTTCCGGCCAGTTTGCCGGGCTGTAATGAGGGGAACAGGGTATGCGCGTTCAACGCTTCTTCACCGCGAATGGAGGATCGCCCTACGACGGAATAGCCTTCCGGAAGACCATGAGTGAAATCCGGAATCCTGACGGATCGGTGATCTTTCAGATGAAGGACGTCGAGGTGCCCGCTGATTGGTCGCAGGTTGCCAGCGACATCATTGCGCAAAAGTACTTCCGCAAAGCCGGGATCCCCGCCCGCGTGAAGAAAGTTGAAGAAAACACCGTGCCGTCTTGGCTATGGCGCAGCGTCCCCGACGAGAAGGCCCTCGCGAAACTCCCCGAAGACGACCGTTACTCTCATGAAAGTGGGGCAAAACAGGTGTTCGACCGGTTAGCCGGCACGTGGACCTACTGGGGTTGGAAGGGCGGCTATTTTGACGCTGAAGACGACGCGCGTGCGTTTTTTGACGAGATGCGCCTCATGCTCGCCCAGCAAATGGGCGCGCCGAACTCGCCTCAGTGGTTCAATACCGGCTTGCATTGGGCCTACGGCATCGATGGTCCGGCTCAAGGGCACTTCTATGTTGATTTCCGCACCGGGGACCTAAAACGCTCCGAGTCTGCGTACGAGCACCCCCAGCCGCACGCATGCTTTATCCAGGGCATCAAGGACAACCTCGTGAACGAGGGCGGCATCATGGACCTTTGGACGCGTGAAGCGCGTTTGTTCAAATACGGTTCGGGTACCGGCACGAATTTCTCGGCGCTCCGAGGTTCAGGCGAATCGTTGTCGGGCGGAGGTAAGTCTTCAGGCCTGATGAGTTTCCTCAAGATCGGCGATCGCGCGGCGGGCGCAATCAAGTCCGGCGGCACCACCCGGCGCGCCGCCAAGATGGTTGTGGTCGATGCAGACCATCCCGATATCGAAGCATTCGTAAACTGGAAATCCATTGAAGAACAAAAGGTTGCTGCCCTTGTCTCAGGCTCTAAATTAACCGCAAAACATCTCAACGCGATCATCAAGGCCTGCCATGCCGTCACCGGCGACGGTCGGTTTACTCCGAACGACAACCCAGCCTTAAAGAAGTCGATCATTGAAGCCCGCAAGTGCTTGATCCCCGAGAACTTCATTCAACGGGTCATCGAGTTTGCCAAGCAAGGCTATGACGCCATCGACTTCCCCACCTATACAACCGATTGGGATGGGGAAGCCTATCTCACCGTGTCGGGGCAGAACGCGAACAACACCGTCCGCGTCACCGACGCGTTTCTCAAATCTGTTGAGGAGAACGGCGACTGGGACTTGATCCGCCGTACCGACGGCGACGTCTCTGAAACAATCAAAGCCCGCGAGTTGTGGGATCAGATTGCAATGGCGGCCTGGCAGAGCGCGGACCCGGGACTCCATTACCATTCGACGATCAACGATTGGCACACCTGCCCGGCGGGCGGCGAGATCCGCGCGTCCAATCCCTGCTCAGAGTACATGTTCCTCGATGATACGGCGTGCAACCTCGCCTCGCTGAACCTTCTTACGTTCCGCCACGAGGACCGCCGCTTCGATATCGAGGGATTCGAGCATGCCGTTCGTCTGTGGACCATTGTGCTCGAAATCTCGGTCCAAATGGCACAGTTCCCTTCCAAAGAGATCGCCCAACTCTCATACGAGTACCGCACTCTAGGTCTCGGATTCGCCAATATCGGTGGGCTGTTGATGGCCAGCGGCCTCTCCTACGACTCCGAACAGGGCCGTGCCTTGTGCGGTGCCATCAGCGCCTTGCTGACGGGCGTGTCCTACGCAACATCCGCGGAAATGGCCGGCGAGATGGGCAGCTTCCCGCGCTACGACGATAACGCCTCTTCCATGCTTCGGGTCATGCGCAACCACCGGCGCGCCGCCCACGGCGAATCCGGAGGCTACGAGGGCCTTGCGACCCTGCCGGTTCCGCTGGATATCGCCAATGTGCCCGAGGACGGGATCGCCGCGGCGGCCGCGAAGGCATGGGACCGCGTCATCGAACTCGGTGAACAGAACGGATTCCGCAACGCCCAGTCATCGGTGATCGCGCCGACGGGCACGATCGGTCTCCTGATGGACTGCGACACCACGGGGATCGAGCCTGACTTCGCGATCGTCAAGTTCAAGAAACTCGCGGGCGGCGGCTATTTTAGGATCATCAATC
This sequence comes from Alphaproteobacteria bacterium, assembly GCA_026421105.1. The sequence continues at coordinate 2,916 of JAPKDI010000148.1, forward strand.
GGGCGGTCCCCGAAGCGCTTGAGGTCCTTGGCTATGGCGAGGACGAGATAAAGGCGATCATCACCTACGCCACCGGCAACGGCACGTTGGAAGACGCGCCCGGCGTTAACCACGCAGCGCTGCGGGCAAAAGGCTTCAATGATGACGCTCTGGCAAAGGTCGAAGAGGCACTGACCAACGCTTTCGATATCAGGTTCGTCTTCAACAAATGGACTTTCGGCGAAGCATTTTGCGTCGACGAACTCGGCCTTGATCCCGCACGCCTAAACGATCCGGCGGTCGACATGCTTGAGGAACTTGGTTTCTCTGCCGCTGATGTCGAGGCAGCCAACACCTACTGCTGCGGCTCCATGACCCTAGAGGGCGCACCAAAGCTCAAGGATGCGCACCTCGCGGTGTTCGATTGCGCAACCCCATGCGGTCGACTCGGGAAACGCTATCTTTCTTGGCAGAGCCACATTCACATGATGGCAGCGGCCCAACCTTTCATCTCTGGGGCCATCTCGAAGACGATCAACATGCCGCGGCAAGCCACGGTCGAAGACTGCAAAGAGGCCTACAACTTGTCATGGCGGCTCGCTCTGAAAGCCAATGCGCTGTACCGGGACGGCTCCAAGTTATCGCAACCCCTATCAGCGATCGCGATCGAAGACGAGGCTGAGGCCTACGACGAGCAACTCAGCGCCACACAGGTTGCAGCAATGGCTGAAAAGATGGCCCGCGAGACGATTGAACGCATGGTCTCTGAGAAGGGGCAGCGTGGTGAACGGCGGCGTCTTCCGCAGCGGCGAAAGGGCTACACACAAAAAGCGGTTGTCGGCGGCCACAAGGTCTATTTGAGAACCGGCGAGTTCCAGGATGGCCACCTCGGCGAAATCTTCATCGACATGCACAAGGAAGGATCGGCCTTCCGCAGCCTTATGGACGGCTTCGCAATCGCCATTTCGCTGGGACTCCAGTACGGGGTGCCGCTTGAAGAGTTCGTCGAATCGTTCACGTTCACCCGCTTCGAGCCCTCCGGGCTTGTAGAGGGTAATGAAGCCATCAAGATGGCAACCTCAGTGCTTGATTACCTGTTTCGCGAGCTCGCGATTTCCTATCTCGGTCGGACCGATCTTGCCCATGTCGAGCCGAACGATCTGCGGCACGATGTTTTGCGCGGCAATAGTGGGGACTCGACGGTTACCGAGGGCGATGAAGCGGACGAAACACCGCTCGCCGCCGTGATGGGTGTCGCCAGCAACGGCTATATGCGAACCAACCTGTATGTCGTGAACGGTGGCGTTGTCGACGGGTCTCAGACCACAACTGCCTTCGCCGGTGGCGTTGGGCTGGAGACGGCCACACCGGCCGCTCTTTCTGGTGGGGCTGCGTATGAAGCGGCCCCTGCCGCGCCGTCCGCCCGAGCCATGACGAACACTTCGACCACAATCGCAGAGATCACCGTCGATCCCACGATGGACCGCATCCGCGAGGCGCGGATGAAGGGCTACGAGGGCGACGCGTGCGGGGAATGCGGCAACTTTACACTGGTGCGAAACGGCACATGCCTGAAGTGCAACACCTGTGGTTCTACGAGTGGTTGTTCCTGATTAGT
>JAPKDI010000149.1 GCA_026421105.1 Alphaproteobacteria bacterium
GCTAATGGCTGTTCAGGAAATGGGCACCCAAGACCCCTTGGAAATTGAAGCTGAATTGGTTACGCGCGCCCGCGCAATGGGTCCGCAATTGCGCGCGACGGCAGCTGAAACTGAGGCCAACCGGTCGGTTCTGAAGAGCAATATGCGTGCCGTGTTCGACAATCAGCTTCTGCGGTTCTTTCAACCGAAACGTCACGGCGGCTTTGAACTCGAGTGGGGTGCGCAGTTTGCGATTGGGCGGGAGCTTGCCAAGCATTGTCCGTCGACCGCGTGGATCGTCGCCGTTGTCGGGGCGCATGGTTGTTTTCTTGGGCGGATGCCGGGTGCCGTGCAGGATGAAGTCTGGGGTTCGAATCAGGACCAATTGATCGCGACAGCGTCCGTCAATCGCCATGGCGGCGCGAAGGGTGAAAAAGACGGTCTGCGCGTCTCCGGCCAATGGGGTTTTTCTTCCGGATGCGACCACGCTGAGTGGGCCATGTTTGGCGTTCACGTAGATGGCGAAGCGGTCCCCACTCAGATTGTCGTGCCGCGTTCCGAATGGACCATCGCTGATACCTGGCACGTGGCTGGTATGCGCGGCACTGGTACCAAGGACTTGGTGTTGGATGACGTTTTCGTGCCCGTTAGTCGGACACTCCCGGCCGGAGAATGGATCGCCGCCAACCCGCCGGGGAGTAAAGTAAACGAAAGCTATATCTACAGAGTTCCGTTCTTACCGTTTGTCGGAACGAGTTTGCTGGGGCCGCTTTTTGGCGCGGCGGAGGGCGCGTACAACGACTACTGCGCGATTACCGCGGAACGCACCGGCACCATGACGGGTGAGACTGTCGCTGAGAATACCCCCGTTCAGTTGCGGGTTGCCGAAAGTGCTGCGGAACTCCATGCCGCGGAAGTCATCATGTCGGAGCAGATCGCCTACCTACGTGATGCCGGTAAGAACGGGAAAACGATTCCGGCTACGAAGCGGCTGGAAATCAACCGTGACCGGGCGTTTGTTGCCAAGCTCTGTGTGCAATCTACGGAGCGTTTAGTTGGAATGATGGGCGCTATGGGTATTTTCGAGGGCAACCCGGTTCAGCGACACCATCGCGATATTACGGCCATGGCGACACAAATCGGCGTCAATTGGGATCGCAATATGTTGTCATATGGCAAGTTGGCCTTAGGCCTCCCGACAGGCGACGCCCAGGTGGACCAAGAATTGGGTCGAGCCGCATTTTAAGAGAGGCAAGCATGGCAGTAGTTGACCACGGCAATACGCCCGCACCGACGTTGGAAGAAATCCTGCGACGCGCTGAAGGTATGTTGCCAGCATTGCGAGAGCGTGCGCACGAGGCCGAGCAGTTGCGCCGTTTGCCCGATGCAACGGTTCGAGATTTGTTCGACGCGGGCATGATGCGAATCCTTCAACCCAAACGCTACGGTGGGTATGAAATGGATTGGGCGGCACACGCCGAAGCGGCACGGGTCATCGCGCACGCATGTTCATCGACGGCGTGGGTCGTCTCAGTCGTCGGGGCCCATGCGGCTATCCTGGCGCGGATGCCAAAGCAATGCCAGGACGATGTTTGGGGCCCCAATCAAGACCAGATCATCGCGACCGCATCGGCGCGCAAAGAGGGTACTGCTCGAAAAGTCGACGATGGTTACATCATCAACGGCACATGGCGATTTGCATCCGGAGTTGATCACGCCGACTGGTGCATGGTGCCGGCGCCGCTTGAGGCTAAGGAGCGCGGCCTCCACGACGCGCCTGGGTTCTTGCGTGTCCTCATGCCTAAGAGCGACTACACCATTCAGGACACATGGTTTGTATCTGGCGTCAAAGCGAGTGGGAGCAAGGATGTGCATTGCGACGAAGTCTTTGTGCCGGACTACCGGGTCATGGAGTCGCGAGCGACATTCGCGCCGAATCCTCCCGGCGCGGCGATCAACCCGGAGCACTACCTGTACAGCCAAGAATTCGGCCCCTATTTCGGCTCGAGCCTCCTCGGCCCGATGTTGGGCGCGGCTGAGGGGGCGTATGCCGACTATCGTGAGATTACGGCCGTTCGCGAGGGGGCATTGTTTGGCGGCAAAGTCGCCGGTCTCGCGCAGGTGCAGCAGCGACTTGCAGAATCATCTGCGGAGATCAAAGCGGCGCGACTGATGTACGAACACAACAACAAAATCCTCCACGAGCGAGGCGCTGCAGGGATAAGCCTCAGCCCGGTGGAACTCTCCGAAATGAATCGTGACCGCGCCTTTGTTGCGAAACTTCTGATTGCTGCAGTGACGCGCCTGGTTCGACAAATGGGGGCTATGGGGTTGTACGATGACAACCCGGTACAGAGGCACTATCGCGACCTTACTGCGATGGGCACGCAGATTGCCGTGAACTGGGATCGCAATGTCACGCCGTTTGGGAAACATGAGTTAGGCCTAGGGGCCGAAGACATCGGACTGCACAAACCGAAGAAATCCATTTGAGCCCGGCAGCCCCTCGCGCCGATCTGTCTTTTTGGCGGCGGCCTGACAACGTCGAGCGAAGTTATGTCGACGGGCGGTACGGCCAGTTGCACTACAGGTGGGCCGACCCAGGCGCGACCGGCCGCACGCCGGTTCTCTTTGTTCATTCGAGTCCGAGTTCGGGTCGGATGTGGGAATCGCTGCTTGCCGAGCTTGGACAAGATCGGCTCGCCATCGCGCCAGACACTCCCGGATTTGGTGACTCGGCGCCGCCGCCGGCGGCTCCCGAAATTGCAGACTACGCCGCGACGATGGGCGCCCTTCTCGACGAATTGGGGATCGAGGAAGTTGATGTCGTTGGGTATCACACGGGATCGAAGACCTGCGTTGAACTCGCCTTGCAACGACCCAATACCGTGCGCCGGTTGGTTCTGTTTTCGGCCCCGATCTACTCAGATGACGAACTAGCCAAACAGAAAAGTGACTACGCGCCTGAAAAAATAGAACGTGACGGCTCGCACTTGGCGTGGCGTTGGAATTTTTCGAAGACGTTTCGCAAGAATGACATTCCGTGGATTGTCTCCCATCGAGGGATCGCAGAATCGTTGAAGGGCGGGGCCCAAGCGCCTTGGGGCCATCGCGCAGCCTTCAACTACCATCACGCAGAAAACCTACCGAAAGTGCGGCAGCCAGTGCTGGTGTTCAATTTCGGTGACGACTTGACCGACCCAACTGCTCGAGCGGCCAAACTCCTGGCGAACGGCCATATCGAAGATTTTCCCGACTACTCCCATGGGTCCATCGACGTACACACAGTGTCGATTGCGGCTCGCCTTCGTGATTTCTTTGACGGTCCCGGGGCAACCTTGTCGAAGGGTATGAGTTCCCCAAAACCTGTGCCAACTGCGCCAGAAATCAGGCCCGCGCCGATTCGGAAGTCATTCCACTCTGGTCCGTATGGCCTCCTGCACCTTCGCCGCGGCGGCCAAAGTGATGCACCAAGGGTACCTTTGGTCATGTTTCACATGAGCCCCAATTCCGGTCGAATTTACGAGGCCCTCCTGCCCGAAATGGGCCGCGACCGGATTGCGCTGGCGCCGGATACGCCGGGGTTCGGCGAATCCGATGCCCCTCGGTCCCCGCCGATGATCGAAGACTATGCCGCTTGCATGGGCGGACTAATCGACGAACTCGGTCTCAAACGTGTCGACGTCATGGGCTATCACACGGGATCCCAGACCGCGATGGAACTGGCCTGCCAAAGACCTGATCTTGTCGGGAAAGTTGTCATGGTTTCTGCGCCGCTCTACACCGCAGAGGAACGAGAGATAAGGCACACCCGCAACAAACCGCTGGTGGTCGAGGAGGACGGATCGCACCTGATCAAACGATTCGCCGGATTGTGGCAGTTCTACGGGGCGGAGGTTGAAGACACGGTAGTGGCACGCAATTTCTGCGAATCACTGCGTGGCGGTCCACTTGCATGGTGGGGTCATCGGGCAGCTTTCACCTACGCAATGGCGGAAAAGATGCCCACGGTGAACCAGCCGGTCCTGCTCCTTAACCCAGATGACGACCTTGCAGAACAGACGCCGCGGGCGGGTCCGCTGCTAAACAATGGCAGGATTCACGATCTGCCCTATTCACACGGGATGCTAGATGCGCATACTGCGGAAATTGGAGTAGTTCTCCGGCAGTTTCTGGATACCTGAGCAAAGCTACTTTGATGCTCGCCAACCTTCGTCGACGCGGGAACGCTGCCTGACCGCCGGGATAGAGCCGCTCGCCGCCTGATGGAAACCCACTACGAATTATACATCAAACAGAACGGCCGCTGGATACTGGAGGGGAACTTCCAGTCCCATCAGCGGGAAGAGGCCCTTAGCGACGCCAAACAATTAGTTCAGCAGCCCCATATCGAATCCGTCAAAGTGATTCGTGAAAAGCGCAACCCGGATACCGGTGTTAACCTCGAAACCACTATCTATTCCAGCGAGAGCAAGAAGGGCCAGAAAACTGGTCGAAAGAACAATGTTGGCGAGCAACTTC
>JAPKDI010000150.1 GCA_026421105.1 Alphaproteobacteria bacterium
CACCAGATGACAACATCACGTTCAGTGGGCGCCTTGATCGCGTTTTTCAAGATATCGCTAATCTCGCGCCAGATCCCAACTCGACGGTGCGGCGCGTTAGCGCGGTCAACGAAATGGCTACCTATGGCAACGAAGTGGGGCGCGTATCTCGCATCCTTCAGGATTTGCGCGGCGAGGCCGACCGGCGCATTAACCTGTCGCTGTCGACCATCAACACAGCGGTGAGCCGCATCAACGATCTCAATCCGAAGATCCGCGGGGCCTTGGCCCTCGGTGATGATGCCTCGGGCCTGCTGGAGCAGCGCGATCGCGCCGTGCGCGGAATAAGCAAAGAGATTGATCTCCGCACTTTCGATCTTCCTGGGGGCGGGCTCGGGTTGGTCACCGGTAGTGGTGTAGTCCTCCTCGACGCTCTGGTCCGTGAGCTCAACAAAGTGTCCGCAGGGACCGTAGGCACCAAGACTGAATTCGCGCAAATTTCGGTCGATAAGGTCAACCCGGATGGATCGAAGGAGACAATCACGTTTCTGGACCCGGCGGTACAATCGGGCAAACTGCGCGGCCTCCTGGACATGCGCGACATTCAGTTGCCAGCGATGGCCGTCGAGCTTGGCGAAATGGCTGCCAAGGTGAACGACCAGCTCAATGCAGCGCACAACGACAATTCCACGGTACCGGCACCCTCCACAATGGTTGGCCGCAACGTGGGGGTCCTCGGCACAGATGCCCACAACTTCACCGGGACGGTTACCTTTGGGATGCTTGATGCGACCAGCACGTTAACCGGCCGCGTGGCTGTCGACTTTACGGGAGGCACTGTATCGCTCGACGGTGCTGCCGCGGTGGCGATTGGCGGCACGACACTGAACGACGTGATAACCGCCGTGAATGCCCAGTTCGGTGGTGCCGCGCTAACTCTTGTCAATGGCGTCATGACGCTCCAGGCCACGGGTGCATCGACTGGCGTCGCGGCTCTTCAAGACTCGACTACGCCGAGTGAGCGTGGAGGTCGGGGTTTTGCGCACTTCTTCGGCCTCAATGATGTAATGCAGGCACTCGAGCCATCCCATTTCCAGAGCGGACTATCCGGTACCGACGCTCACGGTTTCGGGACTACGGGCGACATCACCTTGCAGCTCAAGGGACCGCGTGGGCAGGTCGCGCAAAAATTCACGTTGGATTTCGCGACAGCGGGCGCAACGACGTTGGCCGACGCAGTAACGGCCCTGAATACTGGCTTTTCGGGGTTTGCGTCGTTCGCGCTCGATGCCAATGGTGAACTTCAGGCTACCCCTAGAGCATCTCTGTCGGACTATCGGATACTTACGACCAACGACTCTACGGCCCGCGGGGCGACCGGCGTCAGCATGTCGGGTCTCTTTGGCATTGGCCGAGCCTATAAAATGGACCAGGCGTTTCAGGTTGTGGTGCGACCCGATATTGTTCTCGACCCTAAAAAACTCGCGCTGGCCAAGCTCGATCTCAGCGCAACCGCGCTTGCGGGTACAGACTCGGCCCTTACCGTCGGCGACAACCGCGGCGTGGTGAGTTTGCAAAGTGCCGGCGTGGTCAACATCTCCTTTCCGACAGCGGGCGACTTGTCGCCGACCACTAGCACGATCACCAAATATGCAGGCCAAGTGCTCTCGGACTTTGCTCTTAAGGCAGACGAAGTCGTTGAGCGCGAGTCGGACTCACGCGCGCTAGCTGATGAAATCAGTGCGCGCATTGTCGGTGAAACCGGTGTCAACCTGGAAGAAGAGCTCGCTAACATGATCCTCTTCCAGAACGCATTTAACGCGTCCGCGCGACTCCTGCAGACGACGCGCGAAATGTTCCAAGAACTGCTTGCGATTAATCGATAGGCCTGAGTGAGAAGTTGATATGGCACGAGTTTCGACAGCTGGACAGAATCAGCTCCTTATTATTGACGTGTTACGTCAACAAGAGAAGCTCTTCAACACGCAGAAACAGGTCACCAGTGGCACTAAATCCCGGGAGTATCAGGGCATTGCAGCCGATGTGGCGACCCTCGCTGGTGCCAAGACGGTGCGCTCGCGCGGCGAACAGTTTCTGAAGACGAACCTAGAACTTGAGCGGGTTACCGAAGTGCAGAACCTCTCACTGCAGGGGATCGCCGATATGGCTCGTGACCTTCGCTCAACCCTCATCAGTGCATTGAATATTGGCTCCGGGATCGGGATACGCGACACGATTGACGCGCAATTTGATGCGGCGGTGAACTTTCTAAACGTTCAAGAGGACGGCCGCTTCGTGTTTGGCGGCACGCGCACCGACCTCTTGCCGATGCCCGTCGGTACACCAGCAGGTCTTGAGGCGCTAGGTGCCGGTAACGCGGCCCAAGCCTTTGCCAACAACCAGATAAAAGCGAAGGCTCTGGTAGACGAAACCCTCACGGTGACCTACGGCGTTCTTGCGGATGAGGTCGCCCAGCCTCTTTTTCAGCTATTCCAAGACATAATGATCTATGCCTCCGGCACTCCGGGCGGCTTTAGCAATCCGCTCACTCCCGCTGACCGGGCCTTCCTCATCTCCAAAATGCCCCAGGCCGGTACGGCCTTCGATGTCGCCAACATAGCGCAGGCTGAGCACGGTGTTGCGATGGGGACCATCGAAGACGCAAAGTTCCGCCACGAATACGAACTTGCGTTCGTGGATCGCTTCATCGCCAACATCGAAGACACCGACATTGGTGAAGCGGTGACGAAGCTTAATCAGCATCAGTTGGCGTTAGAATCGTCGTTCCGGGTGTTTAGCCAGCTCAACAAGCTAAGCCTGTTGAACTTCATCTAAAGCCAGGCGCGTGATGCATCGCCGTCCATCGGGAATATCAGGTATCTTTTTTCAGATCGATCAGCGCTGGCGGCATACCGTTTTGGTGACGCTGCCAGATCGTCCCATAGGCGCGCTCAAGGTCACGGACGTAGCTCTTGAAGTCGAACAACGGTGTCGTTTCGCGGTTCGCTTCTAGTCGGTCGCGGACGGCGACTAGGGCATCTGGGTTGGAGGCGAAGGCGACCGCCTTCTCGACGTAGTCATCTAAAGATGATGCCACCATATCGGGCGTGCCGATCCCATTGAGGATTGTCGCACCCAGTCGCGATGAGGGCGTTGGGCCTGCCACGGTCAGGACTGGGAGGCCCACCTGCAGCGCATCGATGGTCGTGATCCCACCTCCATGCAGTCGATTGTCCACCGCCAGGTCTGCTTTGGTAAGGCGGCGAAGATGGTCGGCATGTTCGACGATCGGCGCAAATATCAACCGTTTCCCGGCAACACCGCGCGCTTCCGCTTCGTGCCGCAGGTTGGCCGACGTCTCATCGAACCAGTGACCGAACCACATGACGGCATTCGGTACGCGCTTCAGGATGGCCATCCAAGCATCGAAGATGATCGGTTCAAACTTGCAAGGATGATTGAAGTTGGCCAAGACGAATGCTTCGTCGGGCAGATTGAGTTCCGCCCGCTGTGTCGTTCCCTCGGCGACTGGCTGCGCTAACGCGGGCATGAACGAATTAGGCATGTAGACAACCGCCTCAGAACCCATCGCGGCCTGGTCGCGCGGAATGTAAATTTCGTCCGTGATCAAATAGTCGATGAATGACGCCCCGGTTGTGATCGAATACCCCAGCAGATGTACTTGGACCGGCGCCGGACGGTACGCAGCGATTGGCATGCATGTAATTGACGTGTGGCCGCTTACTTCGATCAGGATATCGATGCCTTCGGCACCGATACGCGCGGCAGCTTGTCTGGGTGTTAGGCCGACAAGGTTGTGGAATGAGTCAAACGCCGCTTTGTAGGATTGCTCAAATGGCGTTGGGAGCTTACCACCCTGCATTGCAAAACCCACAATTTCGAAACGCTCGCGATCGTGGCTTTCTACGATATGTCGCAAGACCATCGGCAAGCTGTGGAACCACGTGTAGGGCAGCAAATATCCGATCCGAATGCGATCGCTTTCGGAAGCGATACGCGGTACCCAAAGGTCGGATATATCGGGCTCCAATTGCTGAACCAATTTTTCAGAAGAAAATTTTGCAGCCTTTGCGATGGTCTGATAGCTGACATCAAGGGCCTGCAAGTTGAAAATATCGAAGCCCGTGGTTTTGTTGTCATCACCTGATGTTAATTGAAACTCACGGACCAGATCGTCACGCTGAGAAAAATTTCCCAGAGAAAGAATGATGTCGGCGCGCCGAGATTTTGCTTTTTCGTTTTCGGGCTCCAACTCTAAGATACGACAATAGTGGCGTAACGCATCCACCGGCTGGAAAGCGCTATCGTTTAATGTGCCTGCAACCATATTCACCTGGATATCGTCGGGAGCGAGCGCGAACGCTCTTCCAATTGCGGCTAAGCCGGCGCTTTCATCTTTTTCTGTCACGGCTTGCACTACATGGGCATGCACCAGTCCGGGGTCTTGAGCTATGAGCGCGGTT
>JAPKDI010000151.1 GCA_026421105.1 Alphaproteobacteria bacterium
GGCAAGATTTCGGCCCTGATGGGTGACATGGCTAAGGGCATAAAGAGCTTCAAAAAGGGAATGGCTGAGGACGACTCAGGCGTCTCACAAACGAACACAATCGACGCGACCGCCGAAACGACGGTACCCGTCGATGCGAAAGACAAAGAAACCGCTTAACCAGACACCTGCCCGCGCTGCCTCGCAGCGCCTGAGCGTGTTTTCGGGTCTTTAATCTCGATGCTTGATATTGGCTGGACCGAAATGATCGTCGTGGTCCTGGTTCTGATCCTTGTGGTCGGACCCAAGGATCTGCCTAGAGTCGTGCGCACTGTAGGTCAGTGGACTGCCAAGGCGCGTCGTATGAGCCGCGAGTTTACGAGTAGCTTGGAAGAGATTGGCCGCGAAACTGAAATCAACGACTTGCGCCGTGATCTCAACAGCATCGGCGGTGGGGGTGCGGTGACATCGCTGGAAAATCACATCGATCCCGATGGCTCCTTAAAGAAATCGGTGCAGGCAGATTACGCTGCTGGCAACGCTGGCAGTACGTATACAGCGTTAGGAACGCCGGCTGACGTAGACTCTGATGCTGGCAAACCCGCTGAGATTCCAAGTGAAGGTGATGCTGTTGCAGCCGCCGCTGCAAAGGCGGACACCGTTACTACGGATACGTCCGAAACCACCGAGCCGCCGGCGAAGGCCGGTGCATCAAGCGCTTAAAGGACGAAACGGTGGTGGCGGAGCCTGCGGCTGAAGAGCAAGCCGAAATTGAATCCAGTAAGGCGCCGCTGCTCGAGCATTTGACTGAGTTGCGCAAGCGCTTGATGCAAGTTGTGCTCTTCTTCCTCGTAGCCTTCGTGGTCTCCTACATTTTTTCGGACGAGATCTACAATTTCTTGGTACAGCCGTACACCGATGCGGTGGAAGGGCAGGAAGGCAAGCGCCTGATCTACACGGCCTTGCAAGAGGCCTTCTTCACGTTGCTTAAGGTGTCGATGTTCGCAGCGTTCTGGGTGACATTCCCATTCTTGGCCATCCAAATCTGGAAGTTTGCCGCGCCCGGGTTGTATCGCAATGAACGCTCGGCGTTCTTTCCTTTCCTGATTGCCACTCCGATATTGTTCACAGCAGGTGCGGCGCTCGTCTACTACATGATCATTCCGTTGGCTTGGCGTTTCTTCCTTGGTTTTGAGACGCCGGGCGGCGAGGGCACGTTGCCGATCGAGCTTGAGGCAAAGGTCGGTGAATACCTCTCGCTGGTCATGAAGTTGATTCTTGCTTTTGGGATCGCGTTCCAGATGCCGGTGGTTTTGACCCTGCTCGCACGTGCGGGCATCGTGTCGGCGGATTCAATGGCGCGAAAACGGCGCTATGCGATTGTCGCCGTATTTGGTATCGCTGCGATCTTGACGCCGCCGGACTTGATCAGTCAGATCGGTCTCGGTGTACCAATGATTGCGCTTTACGAAGTCTCGATCTTCCTCGCCCGACGGGTTGAGAAACGCCGCGCCGCTCGCGACGCGGCGGAAGAAGCCGAACTGGACGCATAAGGCGCGAACGGCTTTACGGGATTCCGCATCGCCCCTATAAGAGCGGCCATGCACGACATTCGTTTCATTCGCGAGAACCCTGACGCTTTTGACGCCGGGATGAAGCGCCGCGGGCTCGATCCGCAGGCGGAGGACATCCTCGCACTGGATGAAAGGCGCCGGGCTGTTCAGACCGCGCTGCAGGATGCGCAGAAAATGCGCAACGACGCATCGAAGCTAATCGGTAAGGCTAAGGGACAGGGCAACGAGGCTGAAGCCCAACGCCTGATGGCTGAGGTCTCCGCTTTGAAGGCACAACTCCAGGACAACGAGACGCAGGACCGCGACATCGGCGAGGCTTTGACGACGCTGTTGTCCGGGCTGCCAAACATTCCCGCCGACAATGTCCCGGCGGGGGCCACCGAAGACGACAACGTTGAGCTGCGCACCTGCGGGACCAAACCGACATTTGATTTTGCCCCGAAAGATCACGTTGATCTTGGCGAGAGCCTGGGTCTGATGGATTTTGAGGCCGCGTCTCGGATGTCGGGTGCTCGCTTTGTGGTGCTGAGAGGTGCTCTCGCGCGGCTGGAGCGTGCGTTGGGCCAATTCATGCTCGACGTGCAGACCGGCGATCATGGCTACACTGAGATCTCACCGCCGTTATTGGTCCGGGACGAGGCGGCATTTGGCGTTGGGCAACTTCCAAAATTCGCTGGTGATTTGTTTCACACCACTAGTGACTTGTGGCTGATCTCGACCTCTGAGGTCCCGTTGACCAATCTTGTGCGGGATCAAATCATCGACGAGAGGATGCTACCCATACGCGTGACCGCGTTGACCCCGTGTTTTCGGTCCGAGGCAGGTGCGGCTGGCAAGGACACACGCGGCATGATTCGCCAGCACCAGTTTCACAAGGTCGAAATTGTTTCGGTCGTTTCCCCGGAGGCTGCAGCCGAAGAACTCGAACGTCTGACCGTGTGCGCCGAAGAGATTCTCAAGCGACTTGAATTGCCCTACCGGGTTGTTGCGCTTTGTACCGGTGATCTCGGGTTTTCTAATGCCAAGACATACGACATCGAAGTTTGGCTGCCAGGGCAAGATCGCTATCGTGAAATTTCGTCGTGCTCGCACTACACCGACTTCCAGGCCCGTCGGATGAATGCGCGTTTTCGTCCGACTGGAGAGAAGGGCACTCGGTTCCTGCACACCTTGAACGGCTCTGGCCTCGCGGTCGGGCGCGGCCTTGTGGCGGTGCTGGAGAACTATCAGCAAGCCGATGGATCGATCGTCGTGCCTAACGTGTTGCGGCCTTACATGGGCGGCATTGAGATGATCGGCGTCGACGGAGGTACGGCCTAATGGCGCGCGAAATGCTGCGCATCCTTGTCACCAACGACGACGGGATCAATGCGCCGGGGCTGAAGGTTCTTGAAAAGATAGCCCATACCCTGAGCGACGATGTGTGGGTGGTGGCGCCAGAGTATGAGCAAAGCGGTGCCTCGCATTCCATCACGTTGGTGGAGCCGCTGCGTATTCGGCGGATATCGAGGCGGCGCTTCGCTGTTGGCGGTACACCCACGGATTGCGTGGTGATGGCGGTTAACCAAATTGTCGAGGGAAAGAAGGCGGATCTACTGCTCTCTGGCGTTAATCGCGGCGCCAATTTGGCCGAAGACGTGACGTACTCGGGCACGATTGCGGCGGCGATGGAGGGCACGTTGCTGGGGATACCGTCGATCGCGATGAGCCAAGTGTTTCAACGTCCCGACCCGATTCATTGGGCCACCGCGGAAACGCATGGCCCCGCGTTGGTGCGAAAACTCCTTAAGGCCGGTTGGCCGAACGATGTGTTGATGAACGTCAACTACCCGCCTGTCAAAGCCCGAGCGGTGAAGGGGACGGTGGCTACGGTTCAGGGGCGACGCGACGTCGGTAAGATTCAAATCCATGAACGCGAAGACCCGCGCGGCGGCAGCTACTACTGGCTGGGATTTCGCCGTCAGGTAGGCAAGCCTGGCGAGAGCACTGATCTGGGCGCAATGGTGCGTGGGCAAATTTCGGTCACACCATTGAAGATGAACTTCACGCATGGTGCGACCAGGAAGGCTTTGCAGGCCGTTTTCAAGTGATCCAGGACGCGCGCAAGATCCGCTTGATCATGGAGCTGCGTCAGCAGGGTATTTCTGACACTAAAGTCTTGTCGGCCATCGAGCGCGTGCAGCGTGAGCTGTTTGTCTCGCCCAACTTTGTCGATCAAGCATACGAAAATACTGCGCTGCCCATCGAAGAGGGGCAGACGATCAGCCAGCCTTATGTTGTTGCGTTTATGACCCAAGTGCTTAGCGTCACCCCGCGGATGCGGGTCCTTGAGGTCGGTACGGGATCGGGTTACCAGGCGGCAGTGCTCGCGCGACTATGCCGCCGGGTGTTCACGATCGAACGCTATCGCACGTTGTTACGCCGCGCCGAGGAAAAGTTCAGAGCTGCCCGGATCAGCAACATCGTGACGCACTTGGGCGATGGAGCGAGAGGTTGGCCCGACCTCGCGCCGTTTGATCGGATCATCGTAACCGCTGCGGCGCCCGAGGTGCCGGCGGCGTTGAAGGAGCAGCTTTCTGATAAGGGCGGTGTTCTCGTCGTGCCCGTTGGGCGTGACTCGCAAGCGCAACACATCGTGCGCATTGTACGAGATGGCGAAACATTCGAGACCGAGGAACTCTTGCCAGTACGCTTTGTGCCGTTGGTTGCCGGAGTCGTGCGTGACACCAAGGCATCCGCGACCTAGGCGCTCTTCATTTGACGGGCGACGGCGCGCGCGCGATTGGTTAGATTAGCGCCCACGATCTACACATTATCGAGGAAACCACCATGGAATGGACCGACGAGGAGCTGGCAGTCCCGCTGAGCGACGAGGCCAAGGAAACGAGCCGTCAAGGCAAT
>JAPKDI010000152.1 GCA_026421105.1 Alphaproteobacteria bacterium
GCTGCAATGATCCCGCCATAACGACGTGCGCAGTCCAATCGTGTGATGTGCAGCGCATCGGCGCCCGCAGCGGCAAAAATCTCGGCAGCGTCTGCAATGTCAGCACTATCGCCACCCGCGCTCAGCACCAGTACTTGTCGCGCGGCGCCGGCCGCGGCAAAAGTCTTCAAGTCATCAACTTCGCTCGGCGCAAAGGGATTGCAGGCCGGCGTATCAATTAGCACAAGGTCAGCGCCGTGAATCTCGCCCAGCGAGGCGGTCAGGTCGGCCGGAGTCTCGGCAGCGCGCAACGGCACGTTCATCATACCGGTCATCGCGGCGAGTTGCTCAAATGCGCCTGAGCGCACCGTGTCGGTCGTCAGTACGTGAACCCTGCGGCCTTCAAGGACCGCGCGCGCTGCAATCTTGATTACTGTGACTGTTTTGCCCACGCCCGGAGGGCCCACCACCATCACCGGCACATCACTGTGACTCGGGAGCGCGGCAAAAGAGAGGTGCGAGTCCAATGCTCCAGCCAGGGCGAGAACTGTATCGTCACGCCCAAGGGATCGTGCCTCGCGAGCGATTCCGTGGCTGAGTGCGTTATCCAGTCTATGAAAGCGGAGGACCTGTGCAATCTCGTCGTCGGGTTCGGCCTGAGCCTCTTCGGTCGCGATCGTGCTGGCCAAGGCCTCGTCGTCGTCGTCCTCGTCGAGGGCGGCAGTGACTTGTGCGCCGCGGCCACGCCGCGATTGGTACGTTGATACAATCACTGCTTCTTCGCCCAGTGCGTCGCGGACTAATGTGATGGCGTCGTCCAGTGTCGCCGCGGAGAAGGTTCTCAGCCGCATGGTCACTCCCTAGATTTGCGCCAGTGTTTTTATTTTGGCTTTCGGATGGATCTCGTTCTGCGACAGGACCACGGTTTGGGGCCGGAAGCGCTCGACAATCGACCGCACGTAAGGGCGAATTGCCGGGCTGGTTAGTAATACTGGCGACTCGCCCTCTTGTGCGAAGCGCTCGTAGCTCTGACGCAACGCCTGGATGAATTCCTGGAGCCGGGTCGGTGCCATCGACAGTTGACGTTCGTCGCCCTGGCCCACGATCGATTCGGCAAAACTCTGTTCCCACGTCGGCGATAGCGTGACCATTGGTACGTAACCCGCGTCTGACGTATTTGCCGAGCTGATCTGGCGCGCCAGCCGGGCACGGACGTGCTCGGTAATAAGCGTGATGTTGTTTGTGTAGCCACTTGCTTCGGCGACGCCTTCGAGGATAGTAGGAAGATCGCGGATCGAAATACGTTCTGAAAGCAGGTTCTGCAGTACGCGCTGGGCACCCGACATGCTGATTTGCGCGGGTATCAGATCGGCGACCAGTTTTTGTTGTTCCTTGGGGAGGTCGTCCATGAGTTTCTGGGTCTCGGCGTACGACAGAAGGTCGGCCATGTTGTCTTTGATAACCTCGGTCAGGTGGGTTGTGATCACCGTTGCGGGGTCGACCACCGTATAGCCGCGGAACGATGCTTCTTCGCGCAGTGATTCGTCCACCCACATCGCCGGCAACCCAAACGTTGGTTCTGTCGTGTCTTCGCCGGTCAGAGTGATGGGCTCGCCGCGCGGGTCCATGATCAAGAGATGGTTCTGCCGTAAGTCGCCGTGCCCGGCTTCAGCCTCTTTCACGCGGACCACATATGTGTTTGCCGCCAACTGCATGTTGTCGAGGATGCGCACCGACGGCATGACAAAACCCATTTCGCTTGCCAATTGGCGTCGCAGTGCTTTGATTTGGTCGGTCAGGCGATAGCCTCGTGTGTCGTTGATCAGCGGGAGCAAGCCGTAGCCCAGTTCGAGGCGGAGTTCGTCAAGTGCCAGCGCGGTAGCGATCGGTTCTTCTTCCGGGGCTGCCTCCACCGCAATCCGCTCGCGATCCTCGGTTTCAGCGGCGCGCCGGTCGGCGCCACGGCGTGAATAGAAGGCAAGGGCACCCGTGCCTGCGGCCAAAACGAGGAACGGCAACATAGGGACGCCCGGCAAGAGGGCGAGGGCCGCCATCAGGAAAGACGACATTCCCAGCGCTTTCGGGTAGCTGCTGAGTTGACCAAAGAACGCCTTGTCGGTGGAGCCCGAGACGCCCGATTTCGACACAAGCAAACCGGCCGCGGTCGACACAATCAAGGCTGGGATTTGGCTGACCAACCCATCACCGATCGTCAGCGCGGTGAAGGTAGCGGTCGCCTCCGCGAACGACATGTCGCGCTGGCCGACACCGATAATGATGCCGGCAACAAGATTGATAAAGACGATCAACAGGCCAGCGACGGCATCACCGCGGACGAACTTCGACGCACCGTCCATCGCGCCGAAGAAACTGCTCTCGTCTTCTAACTGTTTGCGCCTGGTGCGGGCATCGCCCTCATCAATCAGGCCGCTGGAGAGATCGGCATCGATGGCCATCTGTTTGCCGGGCATCGCGTCCAAACTGAACCGCGCCGCCACTTCGGCGATGCGTCCGGAACCTCGCGTAATCACGACAAAGTTCACAATCACTAGGATCGAAAAGACGATCAACCCGACGACGAAATTGTTGCCCATGATGAAGCCGCCGAAGGCCTCGATGACTTGACCGGCAGCGCCGGTTCCCTCATGGCCGCGGGTCAGAATAAGACGCGTGGAGGCAAGGTTCAGCGCCAAGCGCAACATCGTTGCAACCAACAGAATCGTGGGGAACGTACTGAATTCAAGTGCGCGACCGATGAACAAGACGTTCATCAACACCAACACCGAAAAGGTGATTGATAACGCGAGCGAAACGTCCAACAGCCAGCGCGGCATCGGCAGGATCAGAGTCACGAGGATCAACATGATCCCGAAGGCAAAGATCAAATCACCGCGGATCAGGCGCGAGGAGAGGCCGCCGAACAGGTCGCCTAGGGACGGGCCAGATGAGGTAGCATCACCGCTGTTGCCTTCGACCGTGGGGTCGTATGCCTCAGCCACGGGCTCCCCACCGGTCGCGACAAGCGCGTCCTGCGTATCGTCGGTCATCTAAAATGTCCCGCTTAGGCGGTCGCTGGTGCGCTGGTCATGTCGCCGCCAGACGCCGGCGGGACCACTTCTAGTCCGCCGTCGTTGTACAGCTTCAGTTTATTGCGCAACGTACGGATCGAGATGCCAAGGATCTTCGCCGCGTGCGTACGATTGCCCAAGCAGTGATCCAACGTATCGATGATCAAGTCTTGTTCCACCTCGGCCACGGTCTTGCCGACGAGCGGCACGCCGGCAGCACTCGCAGCGGCGGCGACCGCGCCGGTACCAATTTCACTCTGGCTCGGAGACAGTGACGCACCGTTTTGCAACATGATCGCGTCAGTATCGATCTCGCCTCCTGTTGCCAGAACGACCGCGCGGTGGAGCGTGTTCTCCAACTCGCGCACATTGCCAGGCCACGGGTGGCTCAGCAGGGCCTGCATGGCTTTCTCGCCGATTGGCCGCACGTCGACACCATTGGCTTCCGAGTAGCGGTCAACGAAATGGTGGCAAAGCGCTTCAAGGTCGGCACGCCGTTCCCGCAGCGGTGGGACACGGATGTTTAGGACATTGAGGCGGAACAGCAAGTCTTCGCGGAAGTCCCCGTTTTTGACTGCCTCGTTGAGGTCGCGGTTGCTGGTTGCGAGCAAGCGGATATCGACCTTGATCGGACGCGTGCCGCCGACGCGGTCAATCTCGCGTTCCTGAACCGCGCGCAGCAACTTTGCCTGGAGGCGTGGGTGAAGTTCGCTGATTTCATCGAGCAGCAATGTGCCGCCACTTGCCTCTTCAAATTTGCCGATGCGTCGTGCAATCGCGCCAGTAAAAGAGCCTTTTTCATGTCCAAATAGTTCGCTTTCTAGCAAATTTTCCGGGATTGCAGCGCAGTTCACTGAAACAAACTGCTTCTCCGCGCGCTTGCTTTTGCGATGGAGATAGCGTGCCAGGACTTCTTTACCGGTGCCGGACTCGCCGGTGATCAGGACACTCGCGTCGCTCGGGGCAATTCGATCCGCGAGCTTAATGACCTTCTCCATCGACGAATCGCCGTAAATCAGGGTGTGCGTCTCCTCGGAGACGGCTTCAAGGACCGCGGCAATGAGTTCAGCATCTGGTGGCAGCGGAATGTATTCCTTGGCACCAGCTCGGATCGCTTTTACTGCAATCTCGGTATTGGTCCCGATGCCATAGGCCACGACCGGAGCGTTGATTCGCTCTTGCTTCAGGGCTGCGATAAAGCTCGCGATGTCGAGTTCTGCGGCCACCATGAGCAGGTCAGCGCCGCGTCCCGATCGCAGCATGCTCAGCGCGGTTTCGGTATTCGGGACGTGCGACACCTTGGCGCCGCGGTCCATCGCGATCTTACTCGCGGCACCGATCTGCCCATTCATGGATCCGACAATTAGCAAACGCATCT
>JAPKDI010000153.1 GCA_026421105.1 Alphaproteobacteria bacterium
ATTTTCGGGCAGCACAATAAGTATGCGGTGGGGTTCTTGCTCAATGATCAGCCCGGCGCGCCGATGGGGCCGAACGCGGAAGCCTTTGGACATCCTGGTGCGGGCGGGCGCACTGGTTTTGCCGATCCCGTCTCGGGGCTTGCCTTTTCGTATCTGCCGAACCTGATGTATTGGGGTGCCGGGCTCGGCCCTCGCGGTCGGCGCTTGGTCGACGCGGCCTTTGCAGCGCTTTAGGGCGCAGGCTTTTTTTTCGGCATCGTTGCCCAGACCAGCAGGGCGACCCACCCAATCACCGTCCACGCAAACATGCCGTTGAACAGCGCGATGAGAAAAATGCGCGGATGCTTGCGCGAGATGGCGAGCAGAGTCGGTAGGACGAAGACCGGCCCTAGAATGCCAAAGCCCACGAGCATGGACAGGAGCTGCCAAACGCTCATGGCTTAGGCGCGCTGGCGTGCGCCGAGGATGCTGAGATAACCGCCAATCCGGTGGCGGTAGTCATCACCGCATTCGCCGTCATCTACACCTGGGACGTAGAGCGGCAGATCACCGTTCGCGAGTTCGTCTTCAGCAAACCCAGCTTCGCGCATTAACGCATCAGCATCGAGGCCATGCATCGGGCCGACGAAGGGTTCGTTATTGAAGTAGGTATCCCAATCGGTTTGCGCCTGCTCGAACGGTGAGAGGCGATCATCGTACATCGGGGTTTCGCAGTGCACCGTGACCCCGCCGGGCTTCAAAAGCCGGCGACACTCCTTGAGGATATTGCGCAGCGCCTTTTGCGAAGTTTCGTGGACCACGATGTGCGTCATCACGAGGTCGAACGAGGCATCAGGGAAATTCGTATACTCGGCGTTCTGTTGCGAGAAATGAACCGTGCGGCCCAGCGCTTCAGCGCGCGCATGACCGTAGCGCAGCATCGGCGTGGCGACGTCGATGCCGTGAACCTCGGCATCGGGGAAAGCATCGACGAAGGGCAATAGACCGCCGCCGATGCCGCAGCCCATGTCGAGAATGCGTTTGGGCGCGAAACTATCGAAGGTGTCTTGCACGTAGCCGACCATCATCTGACCCAAAGCATCACCGAGCGGGCCCATACCGCCCATGATGTAGATGTAGGCACCGCGGTCGTAGACTGCGGCGGCGTAGACATCGTCCACGTCGGTGACTTCCTGATGGAAGTTGCCGGGCATGCAGTGAATATCGACCGCGGAGAGATAGGGCGGGATGCTCACATCAGGATCGAGGGTGAGAGAGCCCAAGCTATTCGATTTTGGTTTGGCGGCCGCGTTGAGCTGATCTACCTGACGAAGAGCGGAATGACCGGGCGAATCCCAGATCAGTTCCTGTGTGGTTCGGATCAACGAACTCCAGGACTGGTAGAACGGGTGGCGAAGCATAGCGCGGCGCACCTCGTGTCGATTGGTGGGCGCCCGCCCATGTGCCTTTTGGTACGCGGGCGCTACATCGTGCTCGAACGCCGCTCGATTCCCAGGGGTTAGGTTGGCTGCGATATGGCCGCGCATACTGATGACGAATGACTGCAGCGCTTCTTCATCATGAGCGGCCTGCGCGAGGACGGGGTGCTGATATTGGCGGGGCATGGTGTAGTCCTTTCCCCTACTGTACTCGGGCCAGTGTGCGAGTGCCAAGGCACCGGCGCTTTGCTATGGTCCGGCGCGCAATTTATGGGAGGACGATATGCGATCGGTGATGTGTCGGGAATGGGGCGAACCCTCGGTCTTGAAGCTTGAGGATGTGGCGCCGCCCAAAGCGGCTCCGGGTGAGGTTTTGCTGGATGTCAAAGCGGCCTCGGTCAATTTCGCTGACATCGTCATGACTGAGGGCAACTATCAAACGAAGCCAGACTTTCCCTTTGCACCGGGACTCGAAGCATCCGGCACCATTGCGGCGTTGGGCCAGGGTGTTACCGGGTTTGCTGTGGGAGACAGGGTGCTGGCCAAGTTGGCCTATGGCGGCTTTGCTGACCAAGCTGTGGCCCGCATGCAGGACACCTACCGCGTGCCCGATGGGATGCCATGGGACGTCGCCGGGGCGTTTTACGTGGGCTACGTGTCATCGCATGTGGCGCTGCGTTGGCAAGGTCAAGTCGAAGCCGGGCAAACCGTTTTGGTCTTGGGTGCATCGGGCGGTACGGGCCTGACGGCGGTTGAGATAAGCAAAGCGATGGGCGCCACAGTGATTGCTGGTGCGAGTAGTGCCGACAAGTTGGCCGTGGCCACCGAGCATGGCGCCGATCATGGCATCAATTACCGCGACGAAGATCTCAAAGCCCGTGTCAACGAGTTGACCGGCGGCGAGGGTGTCGACGTCGTGTTCGACCCCGTCGCGGGCGATTTGTTCGATCCAGCGCTATCGTCGTTGGGTTGGGGCGGACGCTATTTGATTTTTGGCTTTGTCGGCGGGATACCCAAGATCCCGGCGAATCGATTGCTAGTCAAACATCGCTCCGCCATGGGCTGTAGCTTGCGCTATTTCACCGACAAGGCGCCGGAAAAGCTTGCGATCAGCATGGACGAACTATTTTCCATGTATGCCGACGGCAAACTCAAGCCTCTGATCTCCGCGACCTATCCCCTGGAACGAGCCGTTGAGGCGATGGAAGAGTTGCGGCAACGCAAGGCAACCGGACGCGTTGTGGTGACGGTAAGCTAAGCCGCCGACACCCCCTTGCTATAGTGCACCCATGACCGCCGCCCGAGACCGCGACGAAGCCACCACGCTGGCCGATCTGATAGCGAGAGCGGCCGCGTTGTAGGCAGTGGCGTGGAGATAGCCATGGATTGGTGCAAGGACAGGCACGCGACCTCGTCGGGGGAGGGTCTAGCGCGCCCGTTTCAAAGACAACACGGATCGGCAGCGCGTCGCAGGTAACGCCACGCACTTGGGGGACCTGACTACCAGCTGTTGCGCAGCTCGCGCAGTTTGACGAACACCTCTTGTGCCGAAGGGTCGGCCGAGAGATCCGGGTAGGCGTCGCGCAGGCGATCAATCACGCTGGCGCTGTGGAGCCGAAAGAAGGTGTTGATCTCTTTTTCCATCGCGAGGGTCGTGACGAAGGCTTGGTCCAGGTCCTGATCTTTGATGTCGTCCAACATGGACCTGGCGCGCGCGTTATCGGGCTCGCGGTCGAGCGTGAACTCGAGGTTGTTGGCGATGTAGTCGTGGCCTGGATAGATCAGGGTTTCGTCCGGCAGTTTGTTGAGCTGGCCGGTGAAGGTTGAGTAAAGCTCCACTGGGTGGCCGCCGCCACTGCAGTTGCCCGCACCAGCGTTGAACAGCGTATCGCCACAAAACAGCGCGGGTTGATCTGTACGCGACAGGAGGCAGACATGGCTCATCGTGTGGCCGGGGGTGTCGAGCGATTCAAGCTCGACCGTTTTGCCGATTTTGACAACGTCGCCCGCACCGAGGCCGACGTCTATGCCCGAAATCTTGCCTTTGGCATTGGCGTGGGCGAGCAGCTTGGCGCCAGTTGCCGCAACGACATGTTTGTTACCGCCGGTATGATCGCCATGCTCGTGCGTATTGAGCACCTGGGTGATGGTCCAGCCCTTGCCCTTGGCGCGCGCCAAGCACTTTTCATGATCCAAGGGATCAATAGCCATTGCTTCCCCCGTCTCGGGGCAAGCAATGAGATAGTTGAAGTTGCGGTAGCTGTTGGCGGTCCAGATTTGTTCGACAATCACGGAGCTGCGTCCTTTTCGTTTGAAGGCACCTTACCCCGCGCCGCTTGGCGGGTGAAACCGCTACTACGTGAGCTTGTCTTTCCGACCCCGCTAATTGGCATCGGCCCGCCACGCCATCGGTGTGATATCGGCAATGCAGTCGCGTGACATCGCGTAGGAGCAGTAGCCGCCATGTTGCGGGGCGAACTTGTCGGGTTCAGCAGCAAATGCATCGCGGTTGGGCGCCGTCGCAAAGAGCGATTTGACCCCGCTCCCGCCGTGGCTGTGGTCTTCAGAGCTCTTCTCAGCACGCTTTGTGTGCAGTACGCGACGGGATGGTAGTTCTTTATGGCGGCGCCCTTACTTTGGTTGAAGACCCTGCCTTCTGCGAAGGCGTTAGCCGCGCCGCAGGCCGTGAGCATCAGCACAGCGAAACGGCTTCTAGGCGGATAATGGAGTGCATAGCTCTCTCCACATCTAATCCGGCCCTAGACCTAGGACGACAATCTCATAGGACAATCACGAAACCAGTGATCCTCTAAAGACCTCCCGAAATATTGATGATCGCGCCGGAGGTATAACCGGCTTCGGGTGAAACGAGATGCCCAATCAGGGCAGCCACCTCTTCGGGCCTCCCGAGACGGCCCATGGGGACGGCGTTGATGACATCCTTCATGCGCTCGGGCGGATGGGCATCCAACATTGGCGTGTCGATCG
>JAPKDI010000154.1 GCA_026421105.1 Alphaproteobacteria bacterium
GCCGCGCGCTCGATATCTTTGGCGCGCAGGCCCATGTCACACACCATGAAGGTGGCGCCGAGGTCGACGCAGGCCTGCAACAATTCCTCGAATGTCCCGACCCCGCGCGTGTCGAATTCCGCGTCGACGATTGCGCCACGACGCCCATCGTCGGCGGTTGCGACCTGCCACCCCGGGGTGCCGTCTGTCGTGCGGGTCAGGCAAGAAATCGCATCCATGGTAAAAAACAAGGTCACCGGGGTGTTGGTCGCGATCGCCGCCGCTGCCGTCGCCAAGGCGTAGTGTACCTTGTCGAATGTCCCGCTATAGACGATCAATGATAATTTGGCGGGACACGATGCGTCAGGTGGCATGGTCGGCCACTGTTTTGATAGTCGCTTGTGCGCCGCATAGCGTGCAAGCTGGGTCGGGCTTCACGCGCACCTTGCGGAACACGGCGGCAAGCCCTTCATAGATCATCAGCGTGCCCGACAAGCTCTCACCAATACCGAGAACTTCCTTGATCACCTCGGTCGCCTGCAGCGTGCCCATCGTGCCGGCCAAAGCCCCCAACACCCCGCCTTCGGCGCAACTCGGGATCAATCCTTCGGGCGGGGGTGCGGGGTAAATGCACCGGTAACATGGGTGAGCGCCGCCGAGATAGGACTTAAACGTGGATAATTGCCCGTCGAATCGCAGCACGGCGGCAGACACCAAGGTCTTCCCGCCCAAATGACAGGCGTCGTTGAGCAAGAACCGGGTCGGAAAGTTGTCGCTGCCATCCGCAACCACATCGTAATCGGCAATCAACGCCGCCACGTTGTCCGGCCCCACCCGCATGTTGTGTGCGACGACCCGCACGTCTGGGTTTAATGCGCCCAACGTCTCCGCGGCGCTGGTGGTTTTTGCGTCACCCACGCGCTCCGTCGTGTGCGCAATTTGGCGCTGCAGGTTGGATAGGCTCACATGATCGTCGTCCACGATGCCCAGCGTTCCGATTCCGGCGGCGGCCAGATACATCAACAAAGGCGAACCCAAACCGCCGGCGCCCACCACCAAGACTCTCGCGTTCAGGAGTTTCTCTTGGCCGACACCGCCGACTTCATCAAGAATGATGTGGCGCGAGTAGCGATGAATTTGGTCTTCGGAGAAATCCATGGCGTTAAGCGAGGTCAAACAAGGCAGTTGAGAGATACCGTTCCGCGAACGAAGGCAGCACCACCACCAGTGACCGGCCGGCCCATTCGTCACGCCCGCCGACTTCCGCCGCGGCGGCCAGCGCCGCACCGGACGAAATACCCACGGCAATCCCTTCGAGTTTGGCCGTCATGCGCGCGGTCTCCAGCGCCGTTTCATTGGCAATCGTCACCACCTCATCGATCAGAGACTGATCGAGGTTGCCGGGCACAAACCCCGCGCCGATACCCTGAATGGCGTGGGGTCCCGGCGGTCCGCCCGACAAGATCGCACTGTCCTCGGGCTCAACCGCGATTATCCTGAGAGAGTTCTTACGTGGTTTCAGCACGCTCCCGACGCCGGTCAAGGTCCCGCCGGTGCCGACGCCGCAGACCACACCGTCGACCGTCCCATTTGTGGCGGACCAGATTTCCTCGGCGGTGGTTCGGCGGTGAATGTCGGGGTTGGCAGGGTTATCGAACTGGTGCAACGAGATTGCATTAGGAATCGATTTCAAGATCTCATCAACCCGCGCCATTGCGCCGCGCATGCCTTTTGGCGCGGGCGTAAGTTCCAGTTCGGCGCCCAGCAATTGCAGCATCTTGCGGCGTTCTTGCGACATGCTTTCCGGCATGACCAGGATCAACCGATAGCCGCGCGCGGCGCACACAAACGCCAGTGCAATGCCGGTATTGCCCGACGTCGGTTCGACAATCACCGTGTCCGGTTTCAGGCTGCCGTCCGCCTCGGCCGCGTCAATCATCGCCGTGCCAATACGGTCCTTCACCGATCCCAGCGGATTGAAAAATTCAAGCTTGCCAATAAGCGTCGCTTGGCAGCCCAACGCCTCGGCGAGTCGTGGCAGGCGAACGAGGGGCGTGCCACCAATCGTGTCGGTGATCGAGTCGTGAATTTGGTCGGGCTGTCTTGCAGTCATCAAATATTGAAATCCATGCGGTCGGGTTTTGTGGTGTCGACGCAGTCGCGCGCGCGCTGACACAATTCTTCCAGGGTAATCGCGTCTAGCCGCGCCATTGTTTCGTCCTGCAGGTTCTGCAAAATCGGCACAATAACCTTGCGGCCGATATCGGAATTGCTCGGATGGTCCAAACCCTCATCGGCCTCGAGCGCATAGACCACCCGCGCGATCTCACCCACCGTGATGCGCCGGCGTTCGCGGGCCAACCGATAGCCGCCGCGCGGCCCACGCACCCCCCGCAGAATGCTAGCGCGCACTAGGCGTTGCATGACTTGTTCAAGGTAGCGTTGTGGAATGCCTTGCCGCGCGGTGACGTCGCGCGATTGAACGGGGTCTGGCCCGCCGTAGATTGCAATATCGACGACGGCCTCAAGCGCGAACATCATCTTTTTTGAGATCCGCAGCATGTCCTAGCCCTCGGTGCCCGTCGATCCGAATCCACTCGCGCCGCGGACAGTCTCGTCCAACGGCTCCTCGCGCCACGCGATACGAGCAATGGGTGCGATGACAAGCTGCGCGATGCGGTCGCCCCGATTGATCGCGGCGGGCGCGCTGCCGTGATTAATTAAAATGACTCCAATCTCGCCGCGATAATCCGCATCGATGGTGCCGGGCGCATTCAAAACGGTTAGGCCCTGCTTGAGGGCGAGGCCGGAACGTGGCCGCACCTGCGCTTCATGGTCGGCTTCTAGCGCAATTCGAATACCGGTCGGGATCAACGCGCGCCCACCGGGCGCCAGCTCGATGGCGGTGTCGATCGCCGCGCGCAGATCCATCCCCGCACTCGCCGGCGTCGCATAGGACGGCAATGGCAGGTCCAGAGCATGGGCCAAGCGTTCAATGAAAATTTTGGCCGTCACGAGATGCCTCCCAGATGGTCACCGATGCGCAGCGCGAGGCGGTCGGCAATCTGGTCTTTGGTCATCGCGGGCCAAGCGTCGTGCGGACCGTCGCCAATTAGGGTGACGGTGTTGTCCATGGCACCGAACGTCGCGCCATGGGCGACACTGTTAGCAAGGATCCAGTCGCACCCTTTGCGAAGGCGCTTGGCTTCCGCATTCTCTGTAACCGCTTCGGTTTCCGCAGCAAAGCCCACCACAAGCGCGGGCCGCCGGTCAGCCGCTTGCGACACGGTGGCCAATATGTCCGGGTTCTCGATCAGTTGAAGCGTGGGCGCTGAGTCAGATTTCTTGATCTTGGCATCGGCCTCGTCTGCACTGCGCCAATCTGCGACGGCCGCCGCAAACACGGCCACATCAACCGGCAGGGCCGCCTCAGTTTCGGCCAGCATCTCGCGCGCCGTCGTGACAAAGCGCATGGCCACCCCAGGCGGATCGGCAAGCGCCGTCGGACCACTCACCAAGAGCGTGTCGGCCCCAAGGCGCGCCAGTGCTGCAGCAATGGCATGTCCCTGCCGCCCGCTTGAGCGGTTCGCGATATAGCGCACGGGGTCGAGGGCTTCATGGGTTGGACCTGACGTGACCAACGCCCGCCGCCCAGCCAGCGGCAACGGATCGCTCGGACCAACTTGGGTCAAGGCCTCAGCGATTGCCAGGGCCAGGTCTGCGGGCTCAACGAGGCGACCGTCGCCGGATTCACCGTCCGCAAGTTCGCCGCTCACAGGGCCGACAATCCGCACCCCGTCACCGCGCAAGGTATCGATATTGCGTTGCGTCGCGGCGTTGTGCCACATCCGAACGTTCATCGCGGGCGCGATCAAGATCGGCTTGTCGGTAGCGATCAAGGTGGTGGTGGCGAGATCGTCGGCAATGCCTGTGGCCATCTTGGCAATCAAGTTGGCCGTCGCCGGCGCAACGACAACAAGGTCGGCCTCGCGAGACAACCGGATGTGCCCCATCTCAGATTCGTCCTTCAATGAGAACGTATCGAGATACACCGGCTGCGCGCTGAGCGCCGCAACCGACAGGGGCGTGACAAACTCACAGGCTGATTGGGTCATGATGCAGCGGACCGTGGCCCCTTCGGCCCGCAGCCGACGGATCAGGTCCAGCGCCTTGAACGCAGCAATACCGCCGCTGATGACAAGAAGAATGCGTTTTCCGGTAAGCATGCCGGGAATATCCTAAATCACACTACAAGTATGTTGAAAACCTAGGCCGCTGATCGGCCCGCGCGCAAGGGTCGGCTCAGGCGAGCAGCAGGATCACTGCAATCACGACGCCGACGCCAAGGATCAGACGATTGGTCCGACGCCGTTGGTGGGATTGTTCTCGGGCAATTTCACGCACCGTTTCCGGGTGCAGGCGCAGGC
>JAPKDI010000155.1 GCA_026421105.1 Alphaproteobacteria bacterium
CCCTTTTGTTTTCGTGACCCATTTCGTCGGCACCCCGGCATTTGCCGATCTGCCTCGAACGATCCCAGTATTTCCGCTGCCCGGCCTCTTGCTGCTCCCCGGCGGGCAATTGCCACTTCATCTGTTCGAAGAGCGCTACCGCGACATGATTCGTGACGCGGTTAAGACCGACCGCGCAATCGGCATTATCCAGCCGCGCGACCCCAATAACAGCGAGTGGGCGCCCACCCTGTATGGCATCGGATGCCTGGGACGAATCGTATCGTTCCGCGAATCAGAAGACGGCCGCTACCACACGACCCTCACCGGCGTTTGCCGATTTGACGTCACGGGTGAGGTTACCGGTGAAACCCAGTACCGCCGTATGAACGTTAACTACACGCGATACAAAACTGACATGGCCGAAGATCGTGACGACGCTGCGGGCCTTATTGATCGCGCGACATTCATGCCTTCGCTCAAGGGGTTTCTCACCCAATTCGGGGTCGACGTTGATTGGAACGCGCTCGACAAAGTTGACGATGCGCCGTTGCTTCGCTCCCTGGCGATGACATGCCCCTTTGAGCCCAGCGAAAAACAGGCCATCCTTGAAGCGGAGACCTCTGCCGATCGTGGCCGCTTGATCACTGCACTGATCCAAATGGCGGCCGCCGATGTCGGCGACGATGAAGAACGCAAGCTGCAATAGGAGAGTGCGATGACTGGCACACCTGAAGTCGACCCCCGGTTGCTAGAAATTCTGGTTTGCCCGCTGACCAAACAACCGCTGCGTTACAATCGCGAGCAGCAAGAACTGATCAGCGATGCCGCCCATCTCGCCTACCCAATCCGTGACGGAATCCCGATCATGCTCGTGGATGAGGCGCGCCGGCTGGATGACGACAACGGCTAACGAAACCCCGCGACCAACCGAAATCAAACTTCGGAAGGCCGACAAAACCCTCACGGTTGCCTTCGAGAACGCCGAGGCGTTCACGCTGTCGGCGGAGTATCTTCGTGTCGAAAGTCCTTCAGCCGAGGTGCAGGGTCACGCGCCCGACCAAAAAGTACTCATACCTGGTAAGCGTTATGTCGGGATCGACACCATCGAACTCGTTGGCCATTACGCCGTGCGGCTATTGTTCAACGACGGCCACGATACCGGGATCTACACCTGGGTGTACCTCTACCAGTTGGGCCGCGAATTCGATCAACGTTGGGAACGGTATTTGTCCCAAATGGACGCAAAAGGCCTGTCTCGGGACCTCGCCTAAACCATCTGTCCTTCGAGAAGCTTGGGCTTAATGCCGACCGTGCCGCGGGCATGGGCCATAAAGAACTTCTTGACCCCTGGCAGTCGATCAACTGCCGCCAAGCCGAGCCCACGGGCTAGTTTCACCGGCTTGATGTCGTTGGAAAAAAGCCGGTTCAGTCCGTCGGTGACCGCAAGCAACGAAATGTTGTCGAGCCGCCGCCAAGCTTCATAGCGGCGCAGGACATCGACCTGCCCGATGTCGAGGCCCAGCCGGGCCGCCTCAATAACAATTTCAACCAATGCCGCAGTGTCGCGATAGCCGAGGTTAAGGTTTTGACCTGCCAGAGGGTGCAGCCCGTGGGCCGAGTCGCCAACCAACGCAAGTCGTGGCGCGACGTATTGGTGCGCCAGCGAAACCCGCAATGGATACCCCCAACGGGGGCCAACCACACTGACCTCGCCCATGAAGTCGCCATAGCGCCGCCGCATCTCGGCATCAAACGCAGTGCGCTCCAATCGCATGATGCGCTCCGCTTCGGCGGTCTTCTCGGTCCATACCAGCGACGACCGATTCCCTTGCAACGGCAAAATGGCGAACGGTCCCGACGGCAAGAAATGTTCATGCGCGATTCCGCGATGGGGGCGTTCGTGTTCAACCGTCGCGATGATGCCGGTTTGATGATAGTCCCAGCGCGTGGTCCGAATCCCAGCCGCGTCGCGCAGCGCCGAGCGCACACCGTCCGCCGCGATCACGAGGCTTGCCGAGATAGTCCGGCCATCTGACAACGTTGCAATGGCGCGGGCGCCGGATCGATCAACGCCCTCAACCGCAACACGGGGCATAATCTCGACGCCTGCGGTACGCTCCGCGGCCATGAAAAGCGCCGCGCGTATGTGTCGGTTCTCGAGCATGAAGCCGAGCGGCGCATCGCCAAGATCCGCATGATCAAAATGCAAAAAAAACGGCGAGCGACCCTCCGATACGCGAATCTCGCGGATCGGTTCGGCGTGACGCGCCATGTCGTTCCACAGGCCGGTTGTCGACAGTAACCGTTGCGAGGCATATGCAATTGCCGATGCGCGCCCGTCGAACGGCGCACTGACCAGTACCGCCGGATCTTCGCGATCGACCAGCACGACATCCAAACCTGCAGCCGCCAAGATCGGTGCAACGGCTGAGCCCACCATACCGCCACCCACCACCAAGACGTCGCAGGTCCGGGTCTTCATTGCCGTCTTTGCCATGGCCCGATCATAGGGCGTGGCGAAGCCATGGGAAATGGCCCAAAGCGGCGTCGGAGGCCTCCATTTTGTCGGCAATTTGTCTTCTTATTTGTATAAGTTACGAACGATTCTTAAGATGGCGCCACGATGATCAATCCGCGCTTCGATGCCCTTGGTAAGAGCCCCTTCGAGCGCCTCAATCGGCTCATCGACGGGATCGAACCGGGCAAGCCACCGATATACATGTCGCTCGGTGAACCGCAACATCCCTACCCCGACTGGGTCGGCGAGGTGCTACACGACCATCGTGGCGACTACGGCGCATATCCGCCGCTTCGCGGCAGCGACGATTTTCTCCGCGCCGTCGCCGACTGGCTCGCGCAGCGCTACGCCCTTCCGGAAAACTTCATCAGATCGGACCAGCACATCGTGCCGCTTTCCGGCACGCGCGAAGGCTTGTTCTTAGCGCCACAAATCATCGTGCCGCGCCGCAAGAACAAGCAACAACCTGCTGTCCTCATCCCCAATCCGTTCTACCACGCCTATGCAGGTGCCGCGGTCGCGGTTGGCGCCGAACCGGTTTACCTACCGGCGATCCGCGATACCGGATTTATGCCCAACCTTGATAGCCTCGACGACGCGTTGCTTGCGCGCACGGCGGCCTTCTACATTTGCTCGCCCGCAAATCCGCAGGGGACGGTCGCGAGTCCGGCCTACCTTGAACGCTTGATTGAGTTGGCCCGACGGTTCGATTTCGTTGTGCTGGCCGACGAATGTTATTCCGAAATTTACGGGGCAGAACCGCCGCCGGGGATGCTCGCCGCGGCGGCAAAGTCGGGCAGCCTCGACAACGTGCTGGTGTTCAATTCCCTGTCCAAACGGTCCAGCGTGCCTGGCCTGCGGTCTGGCTTTATGGCGGGCGACCCCGACATCGTTCGGCGCGTCCGCACGCTGCGCAGCTACGGTGGCGCATTGCCATCGGTGCCGGTGCTCGCCGCAGCGGCTGCGTTGTGGCGCGACGAAGTGCATGTCGCAGAGAACCGTGCGCGCTACGCCGGCAAGTTCGACATTGCCGAACGCATCATTGGCAATCGGTTCGACTACTATCGCCCCGCTGGCGGTTTCTTTTTGTGGCTCGATGTCGGTGATTGCGAAGAGACCACCACAACCTTATGGCGCGAGGCCGGACTCAAAGTGCTTCCAGGCGGCTATGTCGCCCGCGATGTCCCCAACGAGCCCAATCCAGGCGCCCCCTATATCCGCCTTGCCCTTGTGCATGACGACGCGACGACTGAAGAAGCCCTTACTCGATTGACCAGTGTGTTGCCCTCATGACGTTTAGCCAGAACACAACCTTCCTTCCCGCCGGTGCCACCGCCTTTTTTCGGCGGCGCCTCATTGAACTTTGTGGGCTCGGCCTATTCGTAGGCGCCGGTCTTTATGCCGCGGCGCTGGTCACATTTTCTGCGGACGACCCCAGCTTCAACAACGTTTCGACGGCGGCAACAACTAACATTCTAGGGCCGGTCGGCGCGCACCTTGCTGATCTCAGCCTGCAGTTCATCGGGGCGGCTTCGGCGCTTGTCGTGCTCACGCTGGCGGCATGGGCCTGGCGCCTGACAATCCATCGCGGCCTTCGCTTCGGATGGATCCATATCGCGCTGCTTCCTTTCGCCGCCGTTCTCGCAGCGGGTGCGATGAGCGGTCTCACCCCAATTGTACAATGGGGTGTCGCTGCGGGCGTCGGTGGAGTCGCGGGACTGCTTATCCAAAGTGGGTTGGCCGGAACCGGTACATTGATCGGCCTTGGTGCGAACGGGTGGCTTGCCCCGTTAGTGTTGGGCCTGCTGGCCATGCCAATCGCGCTTTTTGCGCTGGGTTTGTCGTCGCACGAGTGGCGGTCGATTTTTACCCGAGCGCGCTGGACGGGTGT
>JAPKDI010000156.1 GCA_026421105.1 Alphaproteobacteria bacterium
CTGGCATTTGAGCACGACCACGCGCCGTCTCTTGAGGGTTTTCTGCGATGGATCGAAGTGGACGAGGCGGAGGTTAAGCGCGATCTCGAGCAGGCGCGCAGCCAGGTGCGTGTGATGACGGTGCACGGCGCGAAAGGGTTGCAGGCACCGGTGGTGATCCTGCCCGACACGTGCACGCTACCGCTTGAGAAGAGTCCGTTTTTCTGGACGGACGAAACGGACGAGGCATTGTTGCTGTGGCCGGTCCGCAAAGACGCTGACGATGCGCAATCGCGCGTTGCGCGCGAGCGCACCCGGCAAGACCGCGACCGCGAATATCGACGACTCCTCTATGTTGCGATGACCCGCGCGGAGGACCGCCTATACATCTGCGGTTGGGAGACGGGCAACCGACGCGCCACCGGCTGCTGGTACGACATGATGCAAGTCGCTGCGGAGGAGTTGGGGGTCTCGGTTGATCTCGACTTTGGTGAGGGTACTGGTCCGCTACAGGGGTGGCGGTGCGATGGTCCTCAGATAGAGCCCGTTGCGGCTGCCCCAGAACAGCAAGACCTGCCTTTCGAGACGGTGCCGCTCCCGGCATGGATTAGACAGGCACCGCCGCAAGAGCCGTTTCCCCCGCGGCCGCTCTCACCGTCGCGGCCCAGCGGCGACGAACAAACAGTCCGGTCGCCGCGAGACGACGATTCAATTCGCTTCCGTCGTGGTAATGCGATTCACCGCCTCCTGCAATTTCTGCCTGAAGTGCCAACCGATCGTCATGCCGGGGTGGCCGCAGCGTTCGTCGCCCAGCCGGCCTTCGGTTTCAGCGCAAATCAGCAACGGCAAATAGTCGATGAGACCGTGGCGGTCTTGGCCGATCAGGACTTTGCCGATGTTTTCGCATCTGGGTCATTGGCCGAGGCGCCGGTCGCCGGCGTTGTTGGCGACACTGTTGTTTCGGGTCAGGTTGATCGGCTGGTGGTGACCGATAACGCGGTCTTGATTGTTGATTTCAAAACAAACCGTGACCCTCCTACAACGCCGAACGACATCCCACCCGGCTACATTCGCCAAATGGCGATGTACAGCGCCGTTCTGTCACGCGTTTTCCCCGACCATGCGATACGCGGCGCACTCTTGTGGACAGATGGACCGCACTTGATGCCGATCCCGGATGCGCTTCTGCATCCAGACACACCTTGACCGTCAAACGGGCCGTACCTAGTGTTTAGGGTAAGCCCGCTGTGGCAATCCCGTCCCCAAATCCAAGGAACGTCTTATGCCGACCACCAAAGTTACCGACACTTCTTTCGAAAGCGATGTGCTTAACGCAAGCGGTCCGGTGGTTGTCGATTATTGGGCGGAATGGTGCGGTCCATGCAAACAAATCGGTCCCGCCCTTGAAGAAATTTCCAATGAAATGGCCGGGCAGGTCACCGTCGCAAAGCTGAACATTGATGAAAACCCGCAAGTTCCAGGTAAGTTTGGCATTCGTGGCATTCCCACCTTGATGTTGTTCAAGGACGGTAAGGTCGCGTCAACGAAAGTCGGCGCGTTGCCGAAGAATAAGTTGATGGAATGGATCCAGTCCGAGATCTAGTCCGACCAACACCAAAAACGGGGCGGCGCTTGCGCCGTCCTTTTTTATTCAAACCACCGATTCGCCGTTCGCGCTTAGGACGGTGCCCGCCAAATATAGCGAGCCGCATATCAAGACGCGCGCGCGCTGGTCCTCTTGGGCAATTTGAGTGAGAGCCGCTGCCACATTGCCGACGGGGTGAGCAACAAATCCAACGCCGTGGGCGAGTTCCGCGAGATGTTTGGCCGCGATGGCCTTTTCCTCGCCAGGAACCGATACACACCAAACCTTCGACGTTCCTGCTCGGAGGTTTGTCAGGAACGCTTCGGGGTCCTTCGCCTGCATCATGCCGACGATGGCGTACGTCGTGCGTCCGTCGCTTTCTTGGCCCGCAATCCATTGGGCCTGGGCGGTCGCGGCGGCCTCATTATGGCCGCCGTCGAGCCACAGCTCTGCGTCCTTCGGCAATAAATTGCGCAACGGACCGGGTCGGAGCCGCTGTAAACGGGCAGGCCACGTCGCTGTCGCGATCCCTCGCCGAATCGCGTCTGAGTCAATCGCGGAGTCGTTCAGCAACAAGGCTGCTGCCGCTGCGACGGCAGCGTTCGTTTTCTGGTGCGCGCCGGGCAGGGAATGGCCATCCAGGTGGAGTGAATTGTCACCTAGCGTGAGGGTCTGAGACGGCCCCTCGCCGGACGACCAATCGCGCCCGTGCAAGAAAAGCGGCGCACCCACCGTCTGTCCGGCCGCGACGATTGCATCGGTGACCTTGTCGGGTTGGGGCGCGATCAGGGCGGGCGTGCTCGCGCGAAGGATGCCGGCTTTCTCGCGGGCGATCTCGGCGAGCGTTTCGCCGAGAAAGCGTTGGTGATCGTAGGAAATCGGTGTGATGACTGACAACACCGTCGTTTCACTGACATTGGTCGTATCCAACCGACCGCCCAAACCGACTTCGAGTAGTACGTAGTCGGCTGGTTGCCGCGAAAACGCTAGAAGTGCCGCCACCGTGGTGATCTCAAAAAAGGTGATCAGATCATCGCCATTTACGGCAACGCATTCATCGAACAGCGCCTCAAGGCTGTCATCGTCAATAAGACCTGACGGTAGCCGTATGCGTTCATGAAAACGGATAAGGTGTGGTGACGTATAACAATGCGCTTGGCGGCCAGCTTGACCCAGTATGGCGCGCAGGTTCGCCACGACGGACCCTTTGCCATTCGTGCCGGCAACATGAACGATTGGCGGTAACCGTTTTTGCGGATCACCTAGCTTGCTTAGGAGTTGGCGAATACGATCGAGCGACAGGTCGATGGACTTGGGGTGCAGCTCGGTAAAGCGCCGTAGATAGTCGTCGATTTTCAAGTTGGCGGCCCTAGGACGCGCTGGCGTCTCCGGCGGAAGCCTTCGGCGCGCCGATCGTGGCTGTCGCGCCACGGTTCATGAGCAAGTCCAAGATCTGGGTTAGCTTGGCGCGCAATTCATGGCGATGCACCACCATGTCAATCATGCCGTGTTCCAAAAGGAACTCAGCGCGCTGGAATCCTTCGGGCAGTTTCTCGCGGATGGTTTCTTCGATCACACGTGGTCCGGCAAAACCTATGAGCGCACCCGGTTCCGCAATCGAAACGTCGCCGAGCATGGCGTACGACGCCGTAACGCCCCCGGTTGTGGGGTCGGTCAACACCACGATGTAAGGCAAACCCGCCTCGCGGACCAATTCGACCGCGATGGTTGTGCGTGGCATTTGCATCAACGACAGAATGCCTTCCTGCATGCGGGCGCCGCCCGCAGCGGAGAACACGATGAGGGCCGCTTCTTGCAGAACGGCGAGTTGGGCGGCGGCGATCAAGGCTTCGCCCGCTGCCAATCCCATCGAGCCGCCCATGAAGGCAAAATTCTGCACGGCAATGACGGCTTTTTGGCCTCCCATCGCGCCATGCGCGACGACGACCGCTTCTTCTTCACCGGTCTTGGCGCGGCTTTCCTTTAGGCGATCAGTGTACCGCTTTTGGTCGCGGAATTTCAGGGGGTCGATCAGGACCGGCGGCAGTGCAATCCGGCTGTACTGGGCATCATCGAAAAGCGCTTTGAAGCGCTGGTCCGGACCAATCCTGAGATGATGGTTGCAAGCGGGGCAAACGTGCTGGTTCTCCGCCAAATCACGGTGAAACAGCATTTGGCTGCAGCTTGGGCACTTGGACCACAAGCTGTCGAGCACATCGCGCTTGCGGGAGAACCCCCGCATCCCGGGGCGAACAAAGTTGGTGAGCCAGTTCATTGAAACGCCAATCTATCACTCCGCGGGCGGGCGGTCACTTGTCGCGCGCGCGTTGGACGCCTTCCGCCAAATCGCGAACTAGTGCAATAGTCTGGGGCACCGTTTCTGCCGTTGCATGCCCGCGAGCGTCGAGGCTTGCTTCGATCGTACTTACGATTGCCGAGCCGACAACCGCGGCGTCCGCGGTGCGCGCGATCGCGGCAGCCTGGTCACGCGTGCGTATCCCAAAACCAACGGCAATCGGGAGGTCGGTATGTTGGCGCAAACGGTCGACCGCGCGGCCTACCTGCGCGGCATCCGCGCTCTTGGTTCCGGTGATCCCGGTAATCGCGACGTAGTAAACAAAGCCGGACGTGTTCTTGAGTACCGCAGGAAGGCGGGCATCATCGGTCGTCGGTGACGCCAACCGAACAATACTAATATCCCGATCCCGGGCGGGCAGACAAAGCTCGTCGTCATGCTCAGGCGGTAGATCCACGATGATCAAGCCATCGACACCGGCGACCTTGGCGTCATCAAGGAACCGTTCGGCGC
>JAPKDI010000157.1 GCA_026421105.1 Alphaproteobacteria bacterium
AAACGCCAGTTCGACGTGCTTTATAGGGAAGGAGAAGAGTCTGGTCGAGTGATGTGCATTGCGCTCCATCCGTTTCTGATAGGGGTCCCGCACCGCATCGACGCGCTTGACGATGCGCTGTCTTACATCTGCAGCCATGACCATGTATGGCGGGCGACGGCGTCGGAGATACTTGACGCCTACCTGGCGACTGATCCATCTGTCTGATCTGCCAAAGCGGCAAGGGGGCCAAACTGGCACGCGATCTTGTGCTACCGCATATGGGAGACCGCGGCACAAAGCCTTGGCCTTTTGGCGATGGCGCGGTGACAACGCCCATTAGACTGCCGAGTGAACGGCCCCCATGAAGGCCGCAAGTTTGTCTGTGTCGAGCTGCTCATCCGTCCTTATCCCTGAGCACAGATCGAGCCCGAAGGGGTCTGTTAAAGTAATCGCCTCGGCAGCGTTTTGTTGCGTGATCCCGCCCGCGAGAAACACCGGAACGGTTGAGGTTTCAATCAACCGACGTGATATCTCCCAATTGTGGACACGACCGGTGCCGCCGAGTTCTTTCACCGCGAGATCAGGATTTCCAGAGTCCAATAGAATCGCGTCGACCACCTGTTCGATCGCGCGGGCCTCTTCGATGACGCCGTAGTCGCGGACGTGAAGGACTTGCACCAGCGATACGCCCGGAAGCGCTTTGCGCAATTTTGCGTGACTGCCTTCGGGAAGATCGTTGACCAGCTGCAACGTGTTCACACGGCACCGACGCTGCTGGTCAATGATGGCGTCAGTGTCTTGATGGCTGGTGAGGAGGAACGTGGCGATTGGCGGCGGGACACGTATCGCGATGGTGCGTATGAGGCCCTCGTCGATCACGCCCGGCCCGCTAGGCATGTAAGAGACGAAGCCGAGGGCATCGGCGCCGAGCCGTACGGCGGTCATCGCCTCGTCCACGCTGGAGATGCAACAAATCTTGATGCGAACACGTTTTCTCACGGGGCTATGCGAGGTCGGGTAAGGCCAACAAGCGGGCCTTGATGTCCGGTTCGGCGAACGACGCCGTAATGGCGGCTTTGGTGATCCCGCGAAGTTGATCGGGTGAGAGCCCGATGACTGATTCAGCCTTATCGTATTCGTTACCCACGGTGGTGGCAAAATAAGGCGGATCGTCAGAATTTAGCGTCACGTTAACCCCGGCCGACATAAGGTTCCGAATTGGGTGGTCGCTCAGCGATTTGTACAACCCGGTTGCAACGTTGCTGCCGGGGCAGACCTCAAGTGTCACGCCGCGCGCCACGATATCCTTCACGAGAGATAAGTCTTCGATGGCCCGAACACCATGGCCAAGTCTTTGAACTGGCAAGGTTTCTAGAGCTTCTCGGATCCGGTCCGGGCCGGCCCATTCGCCCGCATGCACCGTGCAGGGTAGGCCACTGGCCGCGACATGGTTAAAGGCGTCGGCGAACTGCGCAGGTGGCCAGGCAGCCTCGTCACCGCCCATGCCAAAGCCCACAGTGATATCGCTTGGATTAGCGACAACTTGGCGGGCGACGGCCATAGCTCGCTCAACACCGAAATGTCGAACACAAGTGACGATGAGGCGACCCTCGATCCCATGGTCGCGCTTAGCATCTGTGATTCCGGCAGTGATACCTTCGAGGTGTTCAAGATATGTCATACCAGCTTCTGCGGCGTGGTCGGGCGAGGACATCACCTCGACATAGACGGCGCCTTCTGCGGCACACGAGGCCAGATATTCGTATGTGACGTCTCGGTAGTCTTCCGGGGTGCGGATAACGCTCGATGCGGTGTCATAGACCTCAAGAAAGTGAATGAAGTTACGCCAATGGAAGGTGCCATCGCCATGGAACATGTCCGGGGGTAAGGCAATGCCGTTTCGCTTTCCCAGCCGCCGCACCAAATCTGGCGATGTAGTCCCTTCGAGGTGCACGTGGAGTTCAGCTTTGGGGATCATGGTGAGACACGATCACGGACAATGGGGCGGACGCCATCGGTCGCGTCGCCCGTTGTTACCGCGTCGCTGACGAGTGCCGCTACACGTGCTGCAACGTCTTGGTTGGCTGCATGAATGCGGCAAATCGGATTGTGGGCATCAACGATGGTGCCGATTCCGACCATGTCTGATAGCCCCACTGCGTGGTCGATGGCATCGTCGGCCCGCCGACGGCCACCACCAAGTTCCATCACTGCGAGCCCAAGGCGCCGCGTGTCCATGCTCGTAACGACGCCGGGCTGAGTTGGGGCCACGGGTTCCTGGACAGCCGCAGCCGGAAGGTGTTTCTCGGGAGCTTCAATTATGTCGGTAGGCCCGCCGAGACCAGCACACATGCGGGCGAACCGCTCCGCGGCGCGGCCTGAGGTAAGGGCCTCTTCGGCCATCGTGCGGCCAACGTCGAAATCCGCTGCAAGTTTCCCCGTCACCAACAGCTCCGCACACAGCGTCATTGTAACGTCGTGCAGGCGAGGGTCTTGGGTGCAACCGGTAAGGTAATCAATGGTTTCGCGAATCTCGAGGGCGTTGCCCGCCGACGTGCCGAGGACCTGATCCATGTCAGTAATGAGTGCGGTGCAATGAAGACCAGCGCCATTGGCAACGGATGTAATGCTCTCGGCGAGCTCCCGAGCCATCTCGGGTGCGGCTGCGAAGGCTCCGTTGCCGGTTTTGATATCCATCACCAAGCCGTCGAGTCCGGCGGCGAGTTTCTTGGACAGTATCGATGCCGTGATGAGCGGGATCGACTCGACGGTCGCGGTCACGTCGCGGATGGCGTAGAGCCGTCCGTCGGCTGGGGCGAGGTCCGCGGTCTGGCCGATGATTGCGCAGCCTTCTTTCGAGGCGATGTTCTTGAACAATTGAAGGTCGGGTTGGGTGTTGTATCCCGGAATCGAATCCAACTTGTCGAGAGTGCCGCCCGTATGGCCCAGACCACGGCCTGAAATCATCGGCACGACGCCGCCACAGGCGGCGATTACCGGGCCCAGAATCAAACTGACTTTGTCGCCCACGCCGCCGGTGGAGTGTTTGTCGAGGGCGGGGCCGGGGAGATCAACACCGGACCAGTTCACCACTTCACCGGAATCGCGCATCGCCAAGGTCAGCGCTACACATTCATCCATCGACATACCTTGAAAGAAGACTGCCATGGCGAACGCGGCAGCCTGGCCCTCTGACAAAGTATTGTCAGTAAGGCCGTCGACCATGACTTGGATTTCATCAACAGTGAGTGTTTCACCGTCGCGTTTGCGGCGGATGATTTCTTGTGGAAAAAACTGCATTGGTTGGTTGGTCACTCGCCGTAGGGAACCCAAATATTCTTGACCTGCGTCGATTTACGCAGGAACTCATCACCTTCGCCTTGTTCGGCATCGAACCAGTCTCGGGTACGTCCGCGGCTGACCCAGGTTTGTTTCATGTTACCAGTCGAGGCACGCTCAACGGCGGTGCCGCCGTCGGGTGAGCCAAAATCCCATATCGCGTCGACCGAGTCGTGCTGCGCTAAGACAGTTGCCAGCGCTGCGGTGTCACCCGTGACGATGTTGAGGGTGCCACTAGGCACGTCCGATGTGTCGAGGACTTGGTAGAGATCAGTTGCGGACAGTGGATGTGCGGCTGATGGGATGGCGACGACGCGGTTGCCCATTGCAAACGGCGCGAATGCGAGTGACACGAAGCCCAGCAAGGGCTGCGCGTCCGGGCAGGCGACGCCCATTACACCGATCGGTTCGTTCATCGCGATGGTGACGTTGCGCAACGGGGTGCTGTGGACGCGGCCATCGTATTTGTCAGCCCATGCACCGTAGGTGAATAGGCGGTTTACGCTGGCGGCGACTTCCTTAGCTGCGTTGCGTTTTGATTCACCGGTCATCAAGGCAATGCGATCACGAAACTCAGCGGCGCGCGCTTCAAGATTCTCGGCGATGTAGTAAATGATTTGGGCGCGATTATGCGCGGTTGCCTTGCTCCAGGTCTCGGCCTTGCGAGCAGCTTCGACGGCCTCGCGAATATCCTTGCGGTTGCCGTCGCCGACTTCGCCCGCGAGCGTGCCGTCGATGGTGTAGACCGGGCGCGAGTAACCCGAATCGGGTCGGGATTGTTTGCCTCCGATATACATCTTGGGGGTGCGGTCGAGGCCGATGCTTGCAGGATGGACTGCAGCGGGCACGGAGTCTGGTGGCGATTCGGCGTTGACATAGGACGGGAGTTTCTTCGCAAAGGTCGGTTTGAGGTAGGCGAACATGCCCTCGCGGCCACCTTCACGACCGAAGCCCGATTCGCGGTAGCCGCCGAAGCCTGCGGCGGCATCGAACAAGTTCGTCGAGTTGATCCACACCACACCGCTCTTGATCGCGGGCGCGATGTCTAG
>JAPKDI010000158.1 GCA_026421105.1 Alphaproteobacteria bacterium
GGTTGGCGCGCATGCGCACGCTGCGCGCCGGTACGCCTATTTCCGCGAGTTCGGCTCCGATTTCTTCACGGGTCAAGCCGACCAGCCAGCGCCGGATATCCGGGGCGACAGCAACGGTAGAGGTATCAACAGCAATAGACATGGCGCATGTTCTAACGCCCCGGCGGCGGCGCGGGAAGGCGCTTAGCGGATCTTGCAGGCCTTGTTGATGGCGTTGCGTGCCGCAGTGAAGCCGGACAGCGAGTAGGTATCGATGGTGAGGGTGCCCCGACTTGAGGTCCCGCGGACGACCATCGAGTTCCCCCGCACCATAGCCTGGACCAGCTTGCGGTCGATTTCGGCATCCCGTGCCCAGGCGGAGCCCCGGTCGGTAAAGAGGTCGCCGGGTTTACCAAAGTCCTGGCCGTCGATGGCCAACGTGACCGAGCCCTTTTTGTAGGTATAGCCGGTGTAGATGCTGACTTCGTCTTTGACTCTACCGCCCTGATTGTGGGTCACCAGTAAATGGACGGCCCCGCGCCGCACGTTTTTAGGCTCGGTGGTCGATTCTTCCGGCCGGGACGAAATGTAACAGCTACCTTTGTAGGTGTGCGCCAACCAGGCCCGGTATTCACCGATAACCTTTGGGTTGCTTTGCGCAAAGACCGGCATGGCAAAAATGCCGAGGGTCAAAACAAAAACAATCAATCGACTGGCGGTGCGCATCACATCAATACATAGCGGGCAGTGAATCCGATTTCAAACGCTGATCCATAATCTGCCGCGTTTTGGCCAAATCCTCGTGAGGTCTCCACAACCGGTCCTGCCGGCCCGCCCATTGGCCAAACCAGGGGACATGGGCTAACCGTACAGACAATGACCGAAACCACCCTGGAACAGCCGAATTGGCACCGCTTGGTTTGGCGGTTGGCGATCCCCGTCATCTTGTCGAACATCTCGGTGCCCCTGCTGGGCATGGTCGACACCGCGGTTATGGGGCAGCTGGACGCGCCCTATTACATCGGTGCGGTGGCGGTTGGGACGCTGATCTTCACCTACATCTACTGGGGCTTCGGCTTTTTGCGCATGGGGACCACGGGGTTCACCGCCCAGGCCTTCGGAGCCGGCGACACGGCGGAAATGCGGGCGACGTTCCAGCGTGGCCTCATCTTGGCGGGCGTCATTTCAGTGGTCGTGCTGCTTTTGCAATTCCCCATTCTGGCGTTCGGCCGGTGGGCCATTGACGCAGGGCCAGAAGTTGAATCGCTGGCATCGACCTATTTCCAGATCCGGGTCTGGGGCGCCCCGGCGGCACTGGCCAACTACGTGGTGCTCGGGTGGCTCCTGGGACGTCAGCAGGTACGGGTCGCGCTATTGCTGCAAGTTTTTCTCAATGGGCTCAACATTGTCCTGGATGTTGGGTTTGTCGTTGGGCTTGGTTGGGGCGTGGAAGGTGTTGCGGTCGGCACGGTGATCGCGGAATACGCCACGGCAGGGGCGGGGCTTTGGCTGATCGCCCGGACATTGCGTCGTGTGCAGGACACTGCGCCCCGCGCACGACTACTTGATGCGATCCAGCTGCGGCGCATGATTACCGTCAACGGTGATATATTCATTCGAACGCTGTGCCTGATTACAGCGGTGGCCTATTTCACTGCACGCGGCGCCGAGCAAGGCGACGTGGTATTGGCGGCGAATGCGATTCTGATGCAATTGTTCATGTTGGTGTCGCACGGGCTGGACGGCTTCGCGCATGTCGCGGAGACCTTGGTGGGGAGTGCCGTCGGCGCGCGGGACCGCACGCAGCTGCGCCGCGCTGTCACCACGACCACGATCTGGTCTGCGTTGGTGGCCACAGTTTTCGCGCTGGGCTATGCCCTTCTTGGCGGGCCGTTTATCGATCTGATGACTGTGCTACCGGAGGTACGCGACCAAGCTAAAGACTTCCTACCCTGGATGATCGTGATGCCGCTGGTTGGCATTTGGGCATTTCAGTTTGACGGGGTGTTTCTCGGCGCGACGCGCACCAAGGCACTCCGCAATGGGATGATCCTGTCACTCGGTACGTTGATCTTGGCCAATACCGTGTTCATGCCACTGTGGGGTAACCACGGCCTGTGGCTATCGCTCATCGCGTTTATGACGATGCGGTCGCTGATCTTGATTTTACGATACCCCGCCTTGGTGCGGGATTTGACGACAGACTAGGCCTGCAGCTCAGGGACGTTCTCGAACAGTTTGAGCGCTTCAGGATTGGCGAGCGCGTCCATGTTCTTGACCGAACGACCATGCACGATATCGCGTACCGCGAGTTCGGTGATTTTTCCGCTGATGGTGCGCGGGATATCCGCCACCGCGACGATCTTTGCGGGCACGTGTCGCGGCGTGGCGTTAGCCCGAATATTGGCCTTGATCTTGTCACGCAGCGTATCGTCCAACACTGCGCCACCGCGGAGCCGAACAAAAAGCACAACCCGAACATCGTTGTCCCAATCCTGGCCAACGCACAAACCTTCTTCGATTTCCGCCATCTGCTCGACCTGACGGTAAATCTCGGCCGTGCCAATCCGCACACCACCCGGATTGAGCACGGCATCCGAGCGGCCGTAGATGATGATGCCGCCATGGTCTGTCAGCTCGCAGTAATCACCGTGGGTCCAGACGTCGAGGAACACCTCGAAGTAGGCGTTGCGATATTTGGCGCTGTCCGGATCATTCCAAAAACCGATCGGCATGGAGGGAAACGGCTCAGTACAAACGAGTTCGCCCTTCTGGCCTTGGACGGGCTGGCCCGAGTCGTCAAAAACTTTAACCGACATCCCAAGCACCCGCGATTGAATCTCGCCGCGGTAGACCGGAAGAACCGTGGCCCCGGCCGCGAAGCATCCAAGCAAATCAGTGCCGCCTGAGACCGAAGACAAGCGGACATCTTGCTTAATGGACCGATAGACGTAATCAAAGCTTGCCGGCGCGAGCACCGAGCCCGTCGACAGAATAGTTCGGACACGGCTGAGGTCGTGCGTCTTGATCGGCGCAATCTCGGCCTTGGCGCAGGCGTCATAGAATTTCGCGGATGAGCCAAAGATGTCGACTTTCTCGCGCTCGGCCAATGACCACAGCGCATTGGCATCCGGTTCGAATGGCGAGCCATCGTAGAGAACCAGCGTGGCGCCGCAGGCGAGGCCCGAAACGAGCCAGTTCCACATCATCCAGCCGCAGGTTGTGAAGTAAAAGAGACGATCGTCGCGCCGCAAATCCGTGTGCAGCAGATGTTCCTTGAGATGTTGCAAGAGCGTGCCGCCAGCGCCATGGACGATGCACTTCGGGACGCCCGTCGTACCGGAGGAATACATGATGTAAAGCGGATGGCTGAACGGCAGTTGGGCGAAGTCGATAGCACCTTCAGCATGCGGCGCAAGATAGTCGTCCCACCCGGTCGCACGCGGCAATCCAGCCAAGTCGGGCCTGGGCTCGACGTAAGGCACCACGACAAGCCGCCGCAACGAGGGTAGTTGCGTGGCG
This sequence comes from Alphaproteobacteria bacterium, assembly GCA_026421105.1. Next base: position 3,502 of record JAPKDI010000158.1, read on the forward strand.
ATATCGCCGATCCGTATCAGGGAATCATGTTGCTTGCCGGCGTAGAAGTAACCATCTGCAGTAAACAACACCGTCGGCTCGATCTGGCCGAATCGGTCCATCACACCTTTGATGCCGAAGTCGGGCGAGCATGACGACCAGGTGGCGCCGAGACTGGTTGCCGCGAGCATTGCCACCACGGTTTCCGGCAAGTTCGGCATAAACCCGACGACACGATCGCCCGCCACAACGCCATCGGCGCGAAGGGCAAGTGCCAGTTGGGAGACCCGGTTGTAGAGATCGGCAAAGCTGAGCATGCGGCGATCACCGCGTTCGCCCTGGAAAATGAGTGCCGGCCTATCGTCGTGGCGGCGTAAGAGGTTTTCGGCAAAGTTAAGTCGCGCATCCGGGAACCACTGAGCGCCCGGCATCTGCTCGGCATCAATGAGAACGCGCTCGCCACGCGTGTCGGCGACGATGCCACCAAAGTCCCACACGGACTGGAAAAATGATTCTTGGTTTGCGCTCGACCAATCGAGCAGCGCCCAATAATCGGGCAGCGTCACATCCCAGGCACTTTCCACGTGGCGCGTAAAAGCGGTGAGGTTACTGTCAGCCACGGTTTGTGCGCTGGGTGTCCAAAGGGGTACGTTCTCGGTCATATCGTCCTCTCTATAAAGCGGACGGTAGCGGCGGGTCTAACGCCATGCAACGCAGCTATGCAGCAAAACTTTTGGCGCAAAGCCAATGCGCGGCCCATAATTGCGCTGTCTTTCCCGAACCTGTTGCGTCCTCGCTGCGGCGGGGTGACGTGATTGCGGGAAACCCATACTTGAAATGACATTTCTGGAGCGCGCTCGATCTCTTCCGCAGCCT
>JAPKDI010000159.1 GCA_026421105.1 Alphaproteobacteria bacterium
GCAGCCCCCGCCTATACCGGAATCACCGGTGCGCCGCGCCGCGATCGGCAACCAAATAACCTTGAGCGAAGTCGACGCCATTCGTCATCAGATCGAGAAATGCTGGCTTGTTCCGGCTGGTGCGCGGGACGCTCGCGATCTCGTGATAACGGTTCAATTCAGTCTCAAGCCGGATGGATCGCTGAAACGGCAGCCGATTGTCTTGGGTCGCGACCGGATGGGCGACGGATTTTTTCGTACCGCCGCGGAAAGTGCGCTTCGAGCGGTTCAACGGTGCACGCCGCTAAAGAACCTGCCCACCTCCAAATATGGTCGGTGGCAAGACATCACGTTGACGTTCAATCCGCGAGAAATGCTCGGTGGCTAGAGAGTGAGAATTAAAATGACGATCGTGAAGCGTTTTCCGGCTGCCGCTCTGGCCTTGTTCTTAGCGACGGTTGCCGCGGCGCAATTGGCGGTGAGCCCGGCTTGGGCGCAACTGCAGATCGACATCACACGGGGCAACGTCGACCCGTTGCCCATTGCCATCGGTGATCTTGCCGGCACCAATCCTGAGACAGTCCAAGTTGGCCGCGATATCTCTGGTGTAATTGCCGCGAATCTCGAACGCTCTGGATTGTTCCGTGCTATCGAGCGCGCCGGCTTCATCGAGGATCCAACCCGGATTAGCTTGCGTCCGCGGTTCGGCGATTGGCGGCTGATCAATGCTCAAGCCCTCGTCACCGGCGGTGCAATTCAAGAAACGGATGGACGCTTGAGGGTTGAATTTCGCCTTTGGGATACGTTTGCAGAACAACAGATGACTGGATTGGTCTACATGACCAACCCAGAGAACTGGCGCCGCATCGCCCATTTGATTTCGGATGCCATCTACAAACGGCTTACTGGCGAGGACGGTTACTTCGACACGCGGATTGTCTATATCTCGGAGACCGGTGTGGCGGATCGTCGGATCAAACGCCTTGCGCTCATGGATCAAGACGGTTTCGGCCATCGTTTTTTGACCGATGGCAAAGACCTTGTTCTTACTCCGCGTTTTTCGCCGACCCGCCAAGAGATCACCTATCTCAGCTATTTCGGCAATCGGCCACGCGTATACATTTACAACATTGACACTGGTCAGCAGGAGATACTCGGCGACTTCCCCGGGATGACGTTCGCACCGCGGTTTTCGCCCGATGGCAATCGCGTCATCATGAGCCTCGCTGTCGATGGAAACTCCGACATCTACACGATGGATGTCCGTACCCGTCGTGTAGAGCAATTGACCCGCAATCCGGCAATCGACACGTCACCCTCTTTTGCACCGGACGGCACCCGGGTCACATTCAACTCTGATCGTGGTGGCACGCAGCAAATCTATGTGATGGAGGCCGACGGTCGCGGCCAAAAGCGGATCAGTTTTGGTGACGGTCGCTATGCCACGCCGGTCTGGTCGCCGCGCGGCGACCTCATTGCGTTCACCAAGTTCCAGGGTGGTCGCTTCCACATAGGGGTCATGCGGCCGGACGGGACCGGAGAGCGGTTGCTGACCGAGAGTTTCCTCGATGAGGCGCCCACGTGGGCGCCAAACGGCCGCGTCATCATGTTCTTTCGCCAAGAACGCCGGCAAGACGACGGGTCCGGAGGCGAGGTGTCCCTGTGGTCTGTCGATTTGACGGGATTCAATCTCCGACGGGTCGTCACGCCCCTTGATGGCTCCGACCCGGCTTGGTCGCCTTTGTTTTCGGAAAGCCGTTAGAAACCACTCTAAACCCTTAGGACATCAAGAAAAAAAAGGAGTTGGATGGCTGGACATTGGAATGGTCCGGCCTTACTTTTGTAAATCGCGTTAAAGGCTTTTTTTTGGGCCGACGCCTATTGCTTGTAATTCAGCTGATATGGCGTCGCTATGATGCGCTGGCTCGGGCCGAGGTAATGAGGCGCTGAGCTATGTCGCTACGGAGAGATCAATGCGCTTGAAGTTTACTACGATGATCGCGGTCTTATTTGTTGTTGCCGCCTGTGCAACTGCTGGTGAAGAAGACAGTGCGACGAGTGGCAGCGGTGGTGAGGCCAAAGCGGCAGCGCCTGCGCGTGTTCAGCAGTCGCAATCGGGTAGCGAGCAAGCTGCCCGCCAAGCGCCCGAGGTCGCGCCAGGGAGCCAGCAAGATTTGGTGGCCAACATCGGCGACCGGGTCTTTTTCGGTTACGATAAATTTGACTTGCAGCCTGCTGGCCGCTCGGCGTTGGAACTTCAAGCCGTGTGGCTGAAACGGTTCCCCAACATCAACGTGACTGTCGAAGGACATGCGGACGAGCGGGGCACACGGGAATACAACTTGGCGCTTGCTGAGCGTCGTGCGAACTCCGTGAAGGATTTTCTCGTTTCGCAAGGGATCGACCCGCGCCGCATGCGGACCATTAGCTTCGGCAAAGAACGGCCCGTGGCGCTTGGTTCGAATGAAGGCGCATGGTCGCAGAACCGTCGAGGCGTCACCGCCGTCAATTGACGCGGAAGACCTTTAAGGCAAATGATGCGCCCGCTCGGTATTACCGGCGGGCGTTTTCGATTCTGGCATGATACCTACTTCCGCCATAATTGGGTTGTTGTATGGTGCCTTCCGAGGTGTCGGGAGCGTTGATATGGGCGTTTTAGCGAGCAGAACATGGTTGTTGGTGGGTTTGGCGTTTGTCACTCTCCCGATTGCTAGTGTTCAAGCACAACAAGGCCGCAACGCAGCCATTGCGCAGCGTATCAGTGATATCGAGCGCACGCTTCAGGATCTGCAACGGGCTGTCTATCGAGGAGAAACAACGCCGCCGCGCACGAGTGGGCCATCCTCGACGGATCTGCGGGCCGCTGGCATTACGCCCGAGGCGCTCACTCAGCGACTCGTTTCAAACGAACAACGGATGTCCGACATCGAGGCCGAGTTGCGCCGTCTGACATCCTCCATCGAAACGGCTGTTCACGAAGTGGATGTCATGCGTGGCCGCGTTGACAATCTCGTCGCAGATGTCGATTTCCGCCTAACAACGCTCGAGCGCGCAATTCAGGCCAGCGCTGCAGCTGGATCCCAAGCTTCCGAACCGTTGCCTGGTGAGCGCAGCGTATCCAAGGCAGCGGAGACCCAGCTCGTCCCGACGCAGCAGGCAGTGGTCGTACCCGATCAAACGCTGCCGGATGGAACCCCAACGGAGCAGTATGAACACGCGTTATCGCTACTCATGATCACTGCCAAATACGATACGGCCGAGCAGGCGTTTAGGTCTTTTCTTGAGCAGAACGTCGACCATCCGCTTGCCGCCAACGCCCAGTATTGGTTGGGCGAGACCTACTATGTTCGGAAGAACTATGCCGAAGCCGCTGCTGCCTTCATCGAGGGTTACACGCGGTACCCGGAAGGCCCGAAGTCTGCGGACAATCTTCTCAAGCTCGGCATGTCGCTCGCGGCGCTGGAGAACAAAGACGACGCCTGTGCCTCGTTCGGTGAATTCGATACGCGCTTTCCAGATGCGGATCCGCGACTTCGCCGCCAGGCTGATCAACAAAAAGAAAAACTAAGCTGCCCCTAAACGGCGCCGAGGCTGTGTCCTGCTCAGACAAAGCCTCCACCGAACGACTCCAGGTGGGCTTTGATGACGGGATGGCCCCCTTTGCACCGTTTGAGGGGCAGCCCCACCTCGCGGTCGCAGTTTCAGGTGGCCCTGACAGCATGGCGCTCGCTGTTCTCGCAAAAAATTGGGTTGGTCGACGCGGTGGAACATTGACTGCCCTTATCGTCGACCACGGTCTGCGCGCGGAATCGTCTGCGGATTCGTTGTGTGTTCAGCGTCGACTTCAGAGCCTAAGAATCTCAACTGAGATTTTGGTGTGGTCGGGTAGCAAACCTACTACAGGCATTCAGGCATCAGCGCGGACAAAGCGCTATGCGCTCTTAGAAAACTGGTGCGGGTGTCATGGTGTTCTCCACCTGCTGACCGGCCATCATGCCGACGATCAGGTTGAAACAATCGCAATGCGCGCGGCACGGCGGAGCGGCGTCGACGGCCTTGCCGGCATGTCGGCCCTTGTTGAGCGAACGCAGTGTCGCGTCCTGCGGCCGCTCCTTGGGCAAAATCGGGATGACCTGCAGGCCTACCTACGCCCCCTGGGGATTCCTTGGATTGACGATCCCAGTAATTCGGATATTCGTTTCGAACGGGCGCGTTTGCGCCGTGCTCCGCCGCCAGACCTCGGTCAGGCGCATGAGATTGAGAGAGCCGGCACAATACGGGTGGATCACGAACTCAGCGTTGTACGGGTACTTGCCACCAGCATGACGCCCCACCCCTTCGGGTTTTGCACCCTTGAGACGCCCAACCTCGACC
>JAPKDI010000160.1 GCA_026421105.1 Alphaproteobacteria bacterium
TTAGATCTCCGTCCAACACTCTGCCCATCATCATTTTGGTCATGGGCTGGCCGAGCAACCATCCACAAGGACCGTACTTTGTGCGAAAATTAATTTTCCAAGATACCCTTGATCGCTTAGACGTCATGCCGAAACGTGTAGTTGCCCACGCTTTGCGCAATGAGATGCAAGCGCTGGTCGCAGTATCCCTTAAGCCGCATGCATTCAAGATACTCTCTCAGCTTTAGAAACTTTTTCCCATCGCCCACCCGGATCCGCGCGCATCGTCGCGGTCGCGGTAGTCCTACATGTAGTGGATTAGCTGCCCGTCGGACGGCCACGAGAACAGCCCGGTATTAAACGGCACGTCGGAATAGGGCTCCTTCAGGAAGGCTGCATACACAAGCGCATTTCCAAACATATTTGCGTAGCCGTGGTGGAAGACTTCTCTGCTACCGAGGTCGGTAGCACCTTCGGTGAGGCTCTCGCTGGCATCGTCGGAGCCTGACTTCGGCCCGACCGATTCTCAACGCACCGGACACGTCCCGGTGAAAGCCGGCGCCGAAGTCCTGCTTGAGCTTGTCGCCCGTGAGGTTGCGATTCGTTATGAAAAAGACCGTCGTCATGGAGGATACCGACCGTGTTTTGTTGAAACAGGCCCCTGAGCCACGCCCCCATCCTCTCCGTTTAAACAACCCGGGTAATTTCACGAACCCGAGAAACTATCAACGGCGGCCGGTTTTGGCTCGGGCGAACGACAAACTCTGCTGCTATAGAATGTGAAAAATCTCGTAGCGGACACCGAAGGCACCCCCGTCGAGAATGCGGACGGCACCGCGACCAACACCGATGATGTTGTTGAGCCAGGCATAGGCGCCGTCCATCGCCGTCTCAAAGAACAGCGCGTTGCGCATGTAGTATTCGTCGCCCGGGACGGCTTCGCGGCGGCCCAGTCTTTTAAGCACCTCTTTAGGGCCCGTGACGATGCCCTGATACATCACCTGGATGAGAACGCCGTCGTGCGTTTCGAGGACGAGGCGCACATCGGGATGGGCTGAATCATCGCGGTGGACCAGAAGATGATCCGTCGCCGTCACGACCCTGCCGCGCAACTTGGGCCCAACGAATGTGCCGCCCGCGATGCGATCAATCCGCCGGTAGCCACTTGGCGTTTTGCCGATCTCAAGGCCCTCCATCGCTTCCATGTCGAGGGTCATGAGGTAGGTGGTTTGCAGTGGTACTTGCCGGTCGTCCATGGCGTCGCTCCCTAGTGGACTTGATAGATGTTGTAGTGATCGCCAAACGCGCCGTTGGGAAAAACTAAGAGGCGTCCGGTCGCGATCGCGAGCACGCCGTTCAACCAGGCGTAACGTGCATCGCCTGTTTCGAACTGCACGGCGGTGCGCAAATAATAGTCGCCCGGGTCAACCTCTTCGCGACGACCGATGCGCTTCATGACATCGCGCGGGCCAGCAACGATGCCGTCGTACGTCATTTGGATCAGTGCATCGTCGTGGGTGCGCAACACCATGCGCACATCGAGGCGGGCGGAATCATCGCGCATGACCAGCACCGGATCGGTGCCGGTGACGACCTCGCCGGTAAGCCCAGGGCCTTCAAAGTGGCCCCGTCGGATGCGATCAACGCGGCGCCAACCCGACGGGGTCTTGCCGATTTCCAAACCGGGCATCGCTTCGATAACAAAATGGCTAAGGAATGATGTTTCCAGCGCGGCAACGTCTGACGACATGAATACGGCCCTCCCCGGTAATGCTAGCATCTTGCCATGAGCGAGGATCAGTATCAGGAAATCTACGAGGCCCATCGCTGGCGCATACCGCCGCGGTACAACATCGGCACTGACATTTGCGACCGCATAGCCGCCGAAACGCCCGATGCAACGGCCATGATCTGGGAAGATCTCGTGGGCACCGATCACACCGTGACGTTTGGCTGGCTGCGCGACCAAAGCAACCGGCTTGCCAACGGCTTGCGCGCGCAGGGGCTGCAGCGCGGCGATCGAGTGGCGGTCTTGTTGGGGCAACGGCCTGAAACCGCCGTAGCCCATATTGCTATCCTCAAAGCGGGCATGATTTCCGTGCCACTGTTCACGGCTTTTGCCGAACCCGCGTTGGCACAGCGGATTGGCGATAGCGGCGCGCGGGCGTTGATCACCGAATCTGATCAGTTGCCAAAAGCAGTGGCGCTGTTGGAGCGGGGGTTGGATCTGAGCCCGGTGTTGTGTGTGGGTGGTGCGGACAAGAACATCCTTGGGTACGCCCAATTCCTGGCTGCGGGGTCGGCGAATTTCACCGCAGTCGACACCAATGCCGAGGATGATGCGCTCATCATCTACACGTCGGGCACGACAGGGGCACCGAAGGGCGCGCGGCATGCGCACCGCATGCTGATCGGCCATGACCCCGGCATTCAGTTCGTGCATCACGGCATGCACGAGGGGTCGCCCGACCGGCATTGGTCGCCACAGGACTGGGCGTGGGTGGCCGGGCTGGTGAATATCTTGTTTGCCTCGTTGCGCCACCGCGTACCGTTGATTGCGACATCACGCCGGTTCGATCCCGAGTGGGCGTGGCGGTTGCTAGAGCACCACCGCCCGACACGCGCGTTTATCCCGCCGACCGCGCTACGCCAAATGCGCCACCTGCGTCCGACAGGGCAGCAAAATGTTGCGTTGATCTCGGCAGGCACCGGCGGCGAAACGGTCTCGCCCGACCTAATAGCGTGGGGCGATGATGTGCTGGGTGCGCACCTGAACGAGGCCTACGGCCAAACCGAATGCAACATGATCGTTGGCAATAGTGCAGGGGTAATGCCGGTGCGCCTGGGCTCAATGGGCCGCGCGATGCCGGGACACGACGTGGCCATCGTCGATGAACACGGCACGGTGCAGGACGAGAGCGGGATTGTTGCGGTGCGCCGGGGTGATCCTGTGATGTTCAAGGAATACTGGAACGACCCTGATGCCACCCGCGCCAAGTTCGCTGGCGACTGGATGCTGACTGGCGACATCGCCCGGCGCGACGCCAACGGGTATCTCTATTACGTCGGGCGGAATGACGACGTGATCAATACCGCGGGTTACCGCGTGGGTCCCTCAGAGATTGAAGATGCCCTCCTCACCTACCCGGATGTCGCGGCAGTGGGTGTGATCGGCGTCCCCGATCCCGAACGTGGGGAATCAATTCATGCGGTCGTCGAGCTGCGAGAGGGTGTCGATGGCGGCGATGCGGTGGCGCAGGTGCTGCAAGACCATGTGCGCACGCGGTTGGCACGGCATCTTTATCCGCGGAGGATCTCGTTTGTTGACGAAATGCCACGCACGGTTACGGGGAAGACACGGCGGGATGTTCTGCGAGCACGAGTTGGTAGTGTTGGCGCGGACGACGAGTCAGCGTAAGGGCGTTGATTACTGCGAACTCTGGAGCGCCTTGAAGAAATCCCGATAGTCATGCAGCGCAAGATCGAGCGGCGCTATCGCTTCTTCAACGCCGAACTATTTGAGCTCACTATGCTTGGCATTAGCTAAGCGCGGTTCACTCTTCCAATCGCTCACTACATACCGGTGGTAAGTGCCGTGCGCCGTGCTTGTGTCCGGAATATGAGCCGCCGCGGAATAGGCCCCGGCCACGATTCCTAGTTCCTCGGCTAACTCACGCGCCAGCGCGTCGTCGAGGGTCTCGACCGGCCCCATATGACCGCTGGGATATGCCACAGACCCGCGGACGACTTCCGCTGTGCGCTGCGCCGCCCCAGAAGGACGGTTCCTCGCCTGACGAGGAATCCGTTCACAACGTGTGTCATCTCTGCTGTTCCGCGCATTTCGAATTCCGAGATTGGGGCAGCGGCGGAACATTCGACCCTCAGAACATGATCATGGTGCCCTTCGTCTGTTTAATATGACCAGAACACGAACCCGATGGAGCGCACCATGACACAAAACGTCTTTCACAATCCGAGCACCCTACCAACGCCTGAAGGAAAATGGACTCATGCGATCGAAGTGCCTGCAGGCGCCCGGACCTTGTACATCGCGGGTCAAGCTGGTTTCGACCCAGCGGGCAAGTTGCCCGCTGACTTCAAGACACAGGCAGAAAATACCTACGCGAACATCATCAAGGTGTTGGCTGATGCGGATATGACAGTCACGGACCTCGTGATGGGCACCATCTACATGGTCAACCCTGGCAGCGAACTCGATGACCTTGTTGCCGCGAGCGCACGCCACTTTGGCAAACACGCCTGGGCAGGCACCCTGATCTACGTGAAGGCGTTGGCCTATCCGGAGTTACTTCTGGAGATCAACTGTATCGCGGCGAAGCACTGAGCAGA
>JAPKDI010000161.1 GCA_026421105.1 Alphaproteobacteria bacterium
GTAGCGGCGTGCCAAATGGTTTGACCCCTGAGGGGGCAATCATTACGTTCCCCGGCTTGATGCGCCCTAGACTGGTGGGGCCCCTGACCGCCCGCAGACGGGCCAAACCGATGCACGAAATGTCCCATATCATCGAGACCTCGGATATCGACGCGGCGGGTCGCCCTTTTGAGTTTTCGGCCGATGTCACCCAACGGCAGGCGCTGGCCACACGTTTAGGCCTGCTTGATCTCAAGAAATTGACCGTCGCAGGTCATGTCCGGCGAGATGGTGATGGCCGCACAATCCTGGTCGAAGGTCAGTTCCTGGCCGAGGTCGAGCAGAAATGTGTCGTGACGCTGGAACCAATCGAAACCGCCATCGATGATGCCTTTCAAGTTAGGTTCCTGTCACCTGCGGAGTGGGAGGTCTACCGCGCGCGCGATGTTGACGTGGCGCAGGATGACGATGATGTGGAACCCTTAGAGGGCACAAACGTCGATTTGGGGGCCACCGTCGTGGAATACCTCGCGCTGGCCATCGACCCTTACCCACGACGCCGGGACGCGGAATTCAGCTTCGATACAGGGGTGCAAGCCGACCCAGGACCCTTCGCAGCCCTGGCAAAGTTGAGAAACAAGGTTTAAGTACTTGGCAAACGAGAGTGCAATGGAGCCCGCAGGTTAATCATGGCTGTTCCCAAGAGTAAAATATCCACTTCCCGCCGCAACATGCGTCGTTCGCATGATTCTTTGGTGACCCAGAGTTCCGCGGAATGCCCCAATTGTGGCGAACTGAAGCGACCCCACCATGTGTGTGGTGCTTGCGGTTTCTACAATGGCAAGGAAATCACCGAAGGAAGTGACGCGGCTTAGGTCGCGCAGGGGTTCAGTTTGACGCAGCCGATCACGATCGCGCTGGATGCCATGGGCGGCGACAAGGCGCCTGGCATCGTATTTAAGGGCGTCGATATCGCGCGGAAACGCCATCCCGATGTGCACTTCCTTTTATACGGGGACGAGCGCCTGTTGGCGCCGATCCTGAAGCGCTTCCCCAAGCTCGCGGATCGATGCGAGATTCGCCACGCACCACAGGTCATTGCGGCAGAAGATAAGCCCTCCCAGGCACTGCGACGGGGCAAGGAAAGCAGCATGCGGCTGGCAATCAACGCTGTGCGCGCCGGCGAAGCTGGCGGTGTGGTGTCCGCGGGCAACACGGGTGCCCTGCTGGCGATGTCCAAATTCGTTTTGAAAACTGTCGAGGGGATCGACCGCCCTGCAATGGCTGGCGTAGTCCCAACCGGACGCGGCGAAAGCGTCATTCTCGATTTGGGCGCCAATATCGAGTGCACCGCGGACAACCTCGTGCAATTCGCCATCATGGGGACGGAGTTTGCTCGGTCGGTACTTGGTGTGCGCCGACCCAAGGTCGGCCTTGTCAACGTCGGAACCGAGGAGATGAAGGGGCACGAGGACGTCAAATTGGCCGCGCAGATCCTGCGCGAATCGACAGACTTGCCGCTGACCTTTGAGGGATTCGTCGAGGGCGACGATATTGGGCTGGGCACGGTCGACGTGTTCGTGACCGACGGGTTCACCGGAAATATCGCGCTGAAGACCGCTGAGGGGACCGCAAAGTTCTATAGCGAGATGTTGCGCAAGGCGTTTCGGCGCTCCGTGCTCTCGCGCGTTGGCTATCTCTTGGCTCGGCCCGCCCTGCAGGCCATCCGAAAAAAGGTGGATCCGCGGAACTATAACGGCGCGCTGTTCGTTGGGCTCAATGGTGTCGTGGTAAAAAGCCACGGCGGCACCGATGCCATCGGTTTTGCCAACGCTGTCGGTGTGGCGGCGGATCTAATCCGCGGGCGCTTTAATGATCAAATCGTTGCCGATCTCCAGACCATTTCCAATCAGGGTGAGCAGAGCTCCGAGGCCGCCGTCTCGTGAGCGTCATTCGATCGGTGATACACGGGTGCGGCTCGTACCTGCCGCCCCGCCTTGTCACCAATGATGAACTTTCCAAAACCGTCGACACCACGGACGAATGGATTCAGGCCCGAACCGGGATTCGCGAACGCCACATTGCCGATGAAGGCACGCTCGTGTCTGGGCTTGCTCTCGAGGCGGCGCGCCAAGCGTTGAAGCAAGCAGGCGTTGATCCCGAAACCGATCTTGATCTCATCGTCTTGGCGACGACCACACCGGACGAGACATTTCCCGCGACCGCGACAACCGTTCAGGCGGCGCTCGGAATGAACCGCGGAAGCGCCTTTGACGTTCAGGCCGTCTGTTCAGGATTCATCTACGCGTTGACCGTCGCCGACAGTTTGCTGCGAACTGGGCAAGCCCGCACAGCTCTTGTTGTGGGTGCCGAAGTGTTCTCGCGCCTTCTCGACTGGGAAGACCGGGGGACGTGTGTTCTTTTTGGCGATGGCGCCGGGGCGGTCGTGCTCAAGGCGGAGGACTCCTCAGGGACGATAGCGGATCGCGGCATTCTCGCGACAAAGCTCCATTCCGATGGACGCATGCATGATGCGCTTTATGTGGATGGCGGGCCGGGCAGTACCGGGACCGTTGGCCATGTGCGGATGCAGGGCAAAGAAGTCTTTCGCCATGCCGTGGTCAACATGGCCAAAGTAGTGGAAGAGGTTGTTGCCGCCGCGGGCATGACGTTGGCCGATATTGATTGGCTCGTGCCGCATCAGGCCAACAAGCGAATTCTCGACTCTACGGCCAAGAAGCTCGGCATGGATCCGAACAAAGTGGTGGTCACGGTCGACCGGCATGCTAATACCTCGGCCGCGTCGGTGCCGTTGGCACTTGATGTTGCGGTTCAGGATGGCCGCATCAAGCAGGGCGATTTGGTGCTTATGGAGGCGATGGGCGGCGGATTTACCTGGGGTGCTTGCCTCGTCCGTTGGTGATTCCGCCGTTTACTGAGGATTCTATGCAACATCAGTGTCGCGTCTTATCCCTTTGTTATTGACGAGGTTTTCCCTCACGAGTACCGTTTGCGCGGCAGTGAGGGAGGGGACCCAGCATGTCAGGGAATACGGTCACCCGTGCACAGCTTAGTGAAGCTGTGTACCAAGAAGTTGGTCTATCCAGAAACGAATCCGCGGGTCTCGTAGAGTCCGTCTTGCACGAAATCGTTGACAGCCTGGTCAAGGGTGAAACCGTCAAAATCTCCTCGTTTGGGAGCTTTTACGTGCGGGAAAAGGGTCGTCGGATCGGACGGAACCCCAAGACGGGCGAAGAGGTACCGATCCTTCCTCGACGTGTGCTTGTCTTTCGCCCCTCACATGTCCTGAAGGACCGCATCAACGCGGGAACCTCGCAGGAACTGGAGTAGGGCATCGCTACGATCACAACTGGGGGCGACGCGGGCAGTCCGCGCAATCGCAAGTCGCCGGAGGCGTTTCGGACTATCAGCGAGGTCGCCACGGAACTCGACGTACCTCAGCATGTCCTGCGCTTCTGGGAGAGCAAATTCGCTGAGGTTCGGCCGCTCAAGCGAGGCGGCGGGCGCCGCTATTACCGGCCTGAGGACGTTGAATTGCTGCGGCGGATCCGCTCGCTTCTCTATGAAGAGGGCTACACTATTAAAGGAGTCCAAAAGCTCCTCAAGGAAAATGGCAAGCGGGCCGAGACAGCCCGCCCATCCACGGCCGCTGCGCGGCGTCTCAGCGACCGTCCAGGCATGCCGCGCGCCAAGGTAGCTGCGATTGAAACCGCGATCGAAGAACTCGACGGGTTGCGCAAACTCATCAAAGGCGCTCGGCGCCGCTAGCATCGTCCGGCGCGTTGCTGCGCCACCCATCAATCGCTATATATCGGCGCACGGTCGGAGCGTGGCGCAGCCTGGTTAGCGCATCACACTGGGGGTGTGGGGGTCGGTGGTTCGAATCCACTCGCTCCGACCAATTTTCTTTCTTCGCGTCAGTATGAGCGCGGCGGTTAGGTGGTCCCCTATGCTGCCTTTTTCCGATTTTGAACCATGTAAGTAGCATTAGCGACGAACCCGGTTGCCGCAAAGCAGGCGATGATCGCGAATGGTGCCGCCGGTGGAACCGACACGAAGATCCAGTAATCTGAATGCTGCTCACATACCCTATTTCTTTGCAGAACCTCTGGGAACGCGTCTTCGATGCTTAGGTGGTCGCCATTTATTGGTCTGGCGTTGGTGCTCGCGGCCTGTTCCGAGGAGGCCTATGAGGTGGCTTGTCAGCACGCGGTTCTCGATAACCGGCCAGCCTATGCCGAGGCGTCTCCGAATTTCGAACATG
>JAPKDI010000162.1 GCA_026421105.1 Alphaproteobacteria bacterium
ACGCGTGCTAAGGTCGCCGCCCGCAACTGGAAAAGCGTTCATGACAAACCGCCTCGCCGACGAAACCAGCCCCTACCTGCAGCAGCATAAAGACAACCCGGTCCATTGGTGGCCGTGGGGCGAGGAAGCGCTGACGGCGGCCCGCGAACAGGACAAGCCGATCCTGCTGTCGATCGGCTACGCGGCCTGCCACTGGTGCCATGTGATGGCGCACGAGAGCTTTGAATCCAACGAGATTGCCGCGCAGATGAACGACCGGTTTATCAACATCAAAGTTGATCGCGAAGAACGGCCCGACATCGACACGATCTATATGAACGCGCTGCACATGTTGGGTGAACAAGGCGGCTGGCCCTTGACGATGTTCCTGACGCCCAAGGCGGAACCCTATTGGGGCGGCACGTATTTTCCGCCCGAGCCGCGGTTTGGTCGGCCTGGATTCCCGCAGGTACTGGAGTCGATGGCCAAGGCCTACGCCGACGACAAAGAGGCGGTATCCAAGAACACCGAGGCGCTTGTTGAGGGCTTGCAAAAGATGGCGCTGACGCCGGCGGCCGACGAGGTGCCGGTGCTGTCGGGCGCGGTGCTCGACAACATGGCGGCGCGCTTGATCGAATCGGTCGATATGGACCTGGGCGGCGTCGGCGGGGCGCCGAAGTTTCCGCAAACGTTTGCGCTGGAGTTTTTGTGGCGCGCGCATCAGCGTGGTGGTGACGCCAAGTTCGCACAAGCCGTCCAAATCTCGCTCGACCAAATGGCGCAAGGCGGCATCTACGATCATGTCGGTGGTGGCTATGCGCGCTACGCCACCGATGCGGCTTGGCTGGTGCCGCATTTCGAGAAGATGCTGTACGACAACGCGCTGCTGATTGATCTGATGACTCAGGTCTGGCAGCACACGGCCTCGGGCCTGTACGAAGCGCGCATTCGCGAAACCATTGGCTGGACCGTGCGCGAAATGACCGCCGGGGGTGGCGGCTTTGCAGCGTCCCTTGATGCCGACTCCGAGGGGGTCGAAGGCAAGTATTACGTCTGGACCGAGGCCGAGATTGATGCCGCATTGGGCATTGATGCGGGCATGGTGAAAGAGGCGTTTGGCGTGACCCCCGGTGGCAACTGGGAAGGCAACACGATCCTCAACCGCAGCCATAATTTGGCAATCGGGGATCCACAGTTGGAGGGCGACCTCGCGCGCGCGTGCAACGTGCTCTACGGGGTCCGCGAACAGCGGATACGGCCCGGTTGGGACGACAAGATCTTGGCCGACTGGAACGGTATGATGATCGGCGCGATGGCGCGCGCATCGGCGGTGTTCAATGAGCCGGGTTGGCTCGCGGCCGCCGAACGCGCTTGGGCCTTCGTGGCGGACAACATGCGCATCGGCGACCGGCTGTGGCATGCGGCACGCCACGGCAAGGTGCGCAACGCAGGGATGCTCGAAGACTACGCCAACATGGCGAAGGCAGGCCTTGTGTTGTTCGAGGTCACGGGGACACCCGCGTACCTTGAACGCGCGCGCGCCTGGACGGCGACGCTCGATCAGTTCTTCTGGGATGCCACCCAGGGAGGGTACTACCAAACGGCATCCGACGGGGAACAACTCATCGCGCGGCCGCGCAACGCCAGCGACAACGCCGTGCCGTCGGGCAATGGCACGATGGTCGGTGTGCTGGCGCGGCTTTATTTGCACACCGGCGACGACGACTATCGCGATCGCGCGCGCCAGCTGATCGATGCGTTCACGCCCGAAATCGCGCGCAACTTCTTCGGGCTGACAACGTTCCTCAACAATGTTGATCTATGGATGAAGCCCGTGCAGGTCGCCATCATCGGCGACCGCACAGACACCGCAACCAAAGCCCTGATCACCGAAGCCTACGCGCTGGCCTCGCCCAACCTAGTGCTATCGGTGACGGCGCCGGATGGCACGCTGCCGGCGAACCATCCCGCTGCGGGGAAATCGCAAAGTGGCGGCAAGGCGACGGCCTATGTCTGCATCGGTGAAACCTGTTCACTGCCGGTGACGGATGCCGCTGCAATGACCGAGGCCGTAGCGACATGACCCCCGCACCGCAGCTCTCTTGCCCCTCGCCCGTCGGTGACCTGACGGTCAGTGAGGATGATGGGGCGATTGTTTCGCTCGACTTTGGGCGGGGGATGACCCAAACGCGGACGGCCTTGCTCGATAACGCGGTGGCGCAGCTGACGGCATATTTCGATGGGGCGATGACCGACTTTGATTTGCCGCTGAGCCCGCATGGCACGGCGTTTCAGAAGAGCGTCTGGGACCTCATGCGCGCGATCCCTTATGGCTGGACGCGGGCCTATGCCGATCTCGCACGCGACCTGAAAAGTGCGGCGCGCGCCGTGGGGGGTGCGTGCGGCGCGAACCCGATCCCGGTGATCATTCCGTGCCACCGCGTGTTGGCGGCGGGCGGCAAGATGGGCGGGTTTTCAGGCGGTGAGGGCATCCCGACCAAGGTCGCATTGCTGCGGCTGGAAGGCGCGATCGCGCTGTAATAAGCCCGTCGTGACTCCGCCCTGGGCCTTGGATAGAGTCCCCGTCGAAAAAACACTCGCCACAATATGGGGGAAGACCGCATGGGCCAGGAAATCCAGATCAAGTGTAAAGACGGCGACTTCATGGGCTATCTCGCGACGCCCGAAGGCGGCTCGGGGCCCGGGATCATCTGCATCCAAGAAGTGTTCGGGGTGAATACCTGGATGCGCAACATTGCCGACGACCTAGCCGCGCAAGGCTACGTCGCGCTAGCGCCGGATTTGTTCTGGCGGCTAGAGCCCGGCGTGCAAATTAATGGCGAAGGCGAAGAAGACTTCGCCAAGGCGTTCGACCTGTATGGGCGCTTCGATGTTGAAAAAGGCATCGCCGATATCCAAGACAGTATTTCGGCATTGCGCGGCAGCCACGGCGCCAACAACAAGATCGGCACCGTGGGGTTCTGCCTCGGTGGGTTCCTCGCATACATGAGTTCGGTGCGCACCGACGCCAATGCCAACGTTGGCTATTACGGCGTTGGCATCGACACCATGCTGGGCGAACAGGGCAATATGAAAAGCCCCCTGATGCTGCACGTCGCGGTGGAAGATCAGTTCGTGCCCAAGGATGCGCAAAAGAAAGTGCGCGATGGGCTGGCGGGCAACGACAAGGTTTCGATCTTTGACTACGACGGCCAGGACCATGCCTTCGCGCGCAAGGGCGGCCACGCCTACCGCAAAGAGGCCGCCGAGCTTGCTGAATCGCGCACGCTCGATTTTTTCAAACAGCATCTCGGTTAGGTCCACATTCATGGTGAAGGCATTACGCGCGGTTCGCGCGGGCGGCCCTGAGGTTCTCGAGCTTTCCGACGTTGAGGTTGGTGATCCCGGGGCGGGCGAGATCCGGTTGCGCCACGGCGCGATTGGGGTGAATTACATCGACACCTATCACCGCGAAGGGATTTATCCGGGCTCCAACTTCCCGCGCATTCTGGGCGTTGAGGGCGCCGGCGAAATTACCGCCGTGGGTGACGGCGTTACCGGGCTCAAAGCGGGTGATCGCGTGTGCTATCCGCTGGCACCCGGCAGCTATTGCGCAGAACGCTTGATCAAGGCCGATGTCGTCGTGCCAGTCCCGGATGGGGTCTCGGACGACCAAGCCGCCGCAGCGATCACCAAAGGCATCACGGTGCACCATTTGTTCACGCGGGTGCGGCCCATCAACAAGGGCGACTGGGTGTTGTTTCACGCCGCAGCCGGCGGCGTTGGGTTGTTTGCCTGCCAATGGGCCAAACACATCGGCGCGCAATTGATCGGCACGGTTTCGACGGACGCGAAGGCCAAGCTGGCGTCGAGCCTCGGCGCCGCCCACATCATCAAGTACACCGAAGAAGACTTCGTGACGCGGGTGAAAGACCTCACTGGTGGGGCGGGCGTGACCGCCGCCTATGACGGCATTGGCAGTGACAATCCGAAAAAGTCCGCCGCCTGTTTGGCGACCTACGGCACGCTGTGCACGTTTGGCGCGGCATCGGGCCCTTCGACGTTGGCCATCGAGGATCTGCCGCAATCGGTGCTCTACACCAAGGGCTCGATTGCGAGCTTGCTCGGGCGTCTAGGCGAAATGCGAGAGTCAGCTGCGGCGTTTTTTGATCTCGTGGCCAAGGGCGCCATCAAGATCGAGGTCAATCACACCTACGCGCTCAAAGACGGTGCGCAGGCGCATATCGACCTGCAGGGCCGCAAGACCAC
>JAPKDI010000163.1 GCA_026421105.1 Alphaproteobacteria bacterium
GAGCCGGTTTTGATTTGGCCGCAGTTCGTGGCGACCGCGAGGTCGGCGATTGTGGAGTCCTCGGTTTCGCCGGAGCGGTGCGACATCACGGCGCGGTAGCCTCCTTTGTGCGCCATCTCGACGGCCTGCAGGGTTTCGGTAAGTGTACCGATCTGATTGACTTTCACGAGGATCGCGTTCGCGGTGCCTTGCGCAATGCCTTGGGCCAGGCGCTTAGGGTTGGTGACGAAGAGATCGTCGCCAACGAGTTGCACCTTGTCGCCAATAGCTTGAGTTAGCGCGGCCCAACCGTCCCAATCGTCTTCCGCCATGCCGTCTTCGATGGAGCGGATGGGATAATCGGCGGCGAGCTTTTCGTACATACGAACCATGCCGTCAGCGTCGAAGGTCTCGCCGGTGCCTTCGAGAATGTATTTGCCATCCTTCTCGAACTCTGTTGCGGCGGCATCCAGTGCGAGCACGACATCGTCGCCCGGGGTGTAGCCAGCCTCGCTGATTGCCTGCATGACGAAGTCTAGCGCTTCGTTGGTGCTTTTGAGGTTGGGCGCGAAACCGCCCTCGTCGCCTACGTTGGTATTATGGCCAGCTTTCTTGAGGTGCGCCTTCAATTGGCGAAAGACGTCAGCGCCCATGCGTACAGCATCGGCGATACTCTCAGCGCCGACGGGCATGATCATGAATTCCTGCACGTCGATCGGGTTATCGGCGTGGGCGCCACCGTTGATGATGTTCATCATCGGCACCGGAAGATCGCGCGCCATAGTACCACCAACATAGCGATAGAGCGGCGTTTCGAGCGCGTCGGCTGCGGCTTTGGCAACGGCAAGTGAAACGCCGAGGATGGCGTTGGCGCCGAAGCGTTCTTTCGTTTCGGTGCCGTCGAGCGCAATCATGGTCGTGTCGATCAGGACTTGTTCCGTGGCATCGAGACCGGAGAGTGCGTCGAATATCTCGCCGTTCACGGCGTCAACCGCACCTTGGACGCCTTTGCCGCCGTAGCGATCGCCGCCGTCGCGTTTTTCGTGCGCCTCATAGGCGCCGGTTGATGCGCCCGACGGCACTGCAGCACGACCGCGGGCGCCGCTTTCGAGCGTTACATCCACTTCGACGGTTGGGTTGCCGCGGCTATCGAGAATCTCGCGGCCCAGAATATCGATGATGGCGGTCATGGGGGCGTCTCCGACTGGTCTGGTGTTGGCGAGGTTTTAGCACCCCATGGCGGAGCGGCGTACCCCTTAACGCTTGGCGAGCGCGTCAAACTCCATAAGCGTACCCATGAGCGCACTCATTTCCGAAAGGGGTACCATGTTGGGGCCGTCCGATGGGGCGCTGTCAGGGTCTTGATGGGTTTCCATAAAGACCGCGGCAACACCCACGGCAACAGCGGCGCGAGCTAGAATCGGGACCTGTTCGCGCTGCCCGCCGGTGGTGGTCCCCTGCCCGCCCGGTTGCTGGACGGAGTGTGTTGCATCGAATACGACGGGGTATCCGGTATCGCGGAGGACCGGGATGCTGCGCATGTCCGAAACGAGGGCGTTGTAGCCAAAGCTTGTGCCGCGTTCGGTGATCATGATGGTCTGGTTGCCGGACTCGGCGATCTTGGCGACGACGTTCTTCATGTCCCAGGGTGCGAGGAACTGCCCCTTCTTCACGTTAACGACGAGGCCGGTCTGCGCGGCGGCCACCAGTAAGTCCGTTTGCCGGCACAGGAATGCTGGAATTTGCAAAACGTCGACCGAGCCCTTCAGGGCTGCGCATTGCTCGCGTTCGTGGACATCGGTCAGGACCGGGCAGCCAAACGTTTTACGCACTTCTTGGAACACCGGCAGTGCGTCTTCGAGCCCGACACCGCGACCCGAAGAAATGCTGGTGCGGTTAGCCTTATCGAAAGACGTTTTGTAGATCAGGCCAATACCGAGCGCCTTAGTTAGGTCGACCAACGCACCGGCCATATCCAGCGCGTGCTGGCGACTTTCCATGGCGCAGGGGCCGGCGATGAGGGTTAGCGGAAAGTCATTGCCGACTTTGAGATCACCAATTTCGACGTGTTGCACCGCAGCCATCAGACGAGGCGCGACTGAGCGACGGCCGCCTCGATGAACGAAGCAAACAGCGGATGAGGTGCGAAGGGTTTTGACTTGAGTTCGGGGTGAAACTGAACGCCGACATACCAAGGGTGGCCTTCAAGTTCGACAATCTCAGGCAAGGTACGGTCAGGCGACATACCGGAGAACTTGAGCCCTGCTTTTTCCAACGCGTCGCGGTAGGTGATGTTGACCTCGTAACGATGCCGGTGGCGTTCCGAGATTTGCCCATCGCCGTAGATGCTCTGAACGCGCGATCCCTCCATCAGGTCGCAGGCATACGCGCCAAGACGCATGGTGCCGCCTTTGTCGTCAGATTCGTCGCGGGTTTGGCGGACATTATCTTGCATCCATTCGGTGAGAAGGCCCACAACAGGATCAGCGCACTCACCAAACTCGGTTGAGTTGGCTCCGCTGATGCCAGCGAGATTGCGTGCGGCCTCGATGACCGCCATTTGCATGCCGAAGCAGATTCCAAAATACGGCACGTTGTGTTCGCGGGAGAACGTGGCGGCGGCAATCTTGCCCTCGGCGCCACGTTCGCCGAAGCCGCCTGGGACGAGAATGCCGTGAACGTCTTCGAGGTGATGGACGCTGTCCTCAGACTCGAAGATCTGCGAATCGATCCACTCTAGGTCGACGTTCACACTGTTGGCGAAACCGCCATGCGTGAGTGCCTCGCTAAGCGATTTATACGCATCCAACAATTCGGTGTATTTGCCGACAACTGCAATTTTGACTGTGCCTTCAGGTCTCTGGACACGTTCCGAAATGGCGTTCCACCTCGTGAGGTCAGGCGCCTTGCCGTTGAGCATGTCGAAAGCAGCGAGAGCCTGACTGTCCAGACCTTGCTCGTGGTAGCGCAACGGGACCTCATAAATGGAACTAACGTCCAGCGCCGGGATGACGGCTTCTTCACGGACGTTGCAAAACAACGCGATCTTCTTGCGTTCCGCCGCCGGGATCTCGCGGTCGCTTCGCACCAACAGCACGTCGGGCTGGATGCCGATCGAGCGCAGTTCTTTAACCGAGTGCTGGGTGGGTTTAGTTTTCAGCTCACCTGACGCGGCCACATAGGGCATGAGGGTTAGATGCACGAAAATCGCACGTCCACGTCCCAATTCGTTGCCCAATTGCCGAATGGCCTCGAGAAACGGCAGGCTTTCGATATCGCCCACAGTGCCGCCGATTTCGACCAGGACGAAATCGTGCCCGTCGGTCCCATCGAGGACGAATTCTTTGATAGCGTCGGTGATGTGCGGGATGACTTGGACGGTTGCGCCGAGGTAGTCGCCGCGGCGCTCCTTGCCAATGACCGTTTGGTAGATGCGACCGGTGGTGACGTTGTCGGCCTTGGACGAGGCCACGCCAGTAAAGCGTTCGTAATGCCCCAGGTCGAGATCTGTCTCTGCGCCATCGTCAGTAACGAAGACTTCACCGTGCTGATACGGGCTCATCGTGCCGGGATCGACGTTGATGTAGGGGTCTAATTTGCGGAGGCGGACATTGTATCCGCGGCTCTGGAGCAGGGCGCCGAGTGCAGCGGAAGCGAGGCCCTTACCAAGAGATGAAACCACGCCGCCGGTAATAAATATGTACCGCGTCATGGACGACTAAGTTAGACCATCACGATGACGATAAAAAGCCGTCACAGAGATTCAACCGCAACAAAAAGAAATCGAAAGGGAAGTTTTTCGGTTGACGCCTTGATCAACGCGACAACGGGACAGTCGGCTGGGGTGCCGCCGGTTGTTCTTCTTGCGTTGGGGCGGAGATGTCTGCGGGCGGCGGATTATCGAACAACGACCGGTTCGACGAATTGGCGCCAGCCAATATTGCCAGAGAAATACTAGAGATCATGAACGCGGCACCGAGCATGCCGGTACTTTTTGTAAGCAGATTGCCAGCGGCGCGGCCCGACATCAGGCCGCCGCCAGCATTGCCGCCACCCATGCCCAACGCGCCGCCCTCACTTCGCTGGAGCAGCACCATGATGACGAGTGCCAAGGCAATCAGGACGTGAACGATAAGGATGACAAGGATCATCGGGGCATGTCTTTTCAGGCTATATTTTCGCGGCTTCTATACCATATCCCGGGACTTGGCTAGGGTGCCGCCCGGTGCTTGCCGTTAGGCACTGATAATGATTTCGCCCAG
>JAPKDI010000164.1 GCA_026421105.1 Alphaproteobacteria bacterium
GCACCTCTCGTCGATACCGCAGTCGGCGAAGAGTTTCGCAATCCGTCGACGGGTCATGTAGTGCTGAAACTCATGTGAGCCGAACCAATCATACGCGGTGTGGACGGCATTCATGTAGCCGGCTTCTCTTCCAGCCTTACGCGCCATGAAGAGGGGCGCCAAGAAAAATGAAAAGAACCAAGCGATTGGGTGCGGGAGCCGCTTCATGACAAACCTTATTGGCTCCATCCCAATCGTTGCTGGGGTCCACATGTAGAAAGAAACCCCGAGATCTCCGTTTTCGTTCAAGCATTGCCAAGCATTCTCCATCGTCGCCCTTATATCTGCCGTGTGCTGAATGACACCGACGAGATAGATGAAGTCCGCCTTGAGGTTCACGTGACGTATATCGTCTTGAATAATCTCGAAGACCTCATCTTTGAGAAAGACCTTCTGATACTCGACAGAGCGAAGTGCGAGCTCCACAGAGAAAATCTTCGCGGGCCGCGATAGTTGAGAAATCGCCCAAGGGTGTCGGCCATTGCCGGAGCCAAAGTAGGCGACTGTCTTCCCTAAAAAATGATCTGCAGTGATCCCTAGGTCGAGGAACAACCTCCTATGAAAGTTCCTCAGGCTGTCTCTCACTGTCCGCTGCGTCCACTGCCACGCGAATGACTCCACGCTGTCTTGGGCTTGCGCTTCTATTTCTGATTTGCTCATCACTACCTGGTCTCAATAGAACTGTGTGTCGGCAGGTTCGGGGTATTGTACGCCCCATGCCACTGGTTTGCCCTCGCAGCCACAGGTTTCTTTGGCGACCGCACCAAAGTCAGCCTCAACGCCGCGAACCATCACGGCTCCGCGTCTCCCCACTTGAGGCGCCATCCGTTAGAGGGCGTCGGCAATATTGTCAACACTGGCCGCGTTTGGTCGACGCCTCATACACCGGGTTGAGGCAGCCACCTTCCTCCATTGATAATAGTGATCTACAAACGCGCACTGGATCTTCCCCAAAGGCCGATTGGCTCTGGGGCATTCGGTGGGACGCGATGGACGGATGCCAACACGCCATAACCCGTTGGGCTCAAGGAACGCGAGATGAACCAAACTACCACTTTCGGCGTTACCTCCAGCGAGCACTTGCACCAACCCTTCTACTTTCGCGGAAGCGGGGAGCCAACCTTCGTGTCGTTTGATGCTGGCTCTGCTGCACGCCGAAATGAGATTCTGTAGTCGGTCGGTCGAATGTGTGGATTTGCCGGGTTTCTGGAGTTAGAGCGACACACTCGGACGCAAGATATCCAAGGCATCGCGCTTCGGATGGCGGAGCGGCTGCTTGCCCGTGGTCCCGATGCAGATGGTGCCTGGGCCGATGAACAAGAAGGCATCGCCTTTGGTCATCGGCGGTTATCGATCATCGACACGAGCAACGCGGGCGCGCAGCCGATGGCCGCCGCCAGCGGACGCTGGGTCATCGTCTACAACGGCGAGCTTTACAACACCGAAGATATGCGACGGTCTCTTAACGATCGGGCGGTAGCATTTCGTGGTCATTCCGATACCGAGGTATTACTAGAAACCATCGACGCGATTGGCGTCGAGGCAGCCGCAACCCGCGCCAACGGTATCTTCGCCTTCGCCGCTTGGGATCGGCAAGAGCGCAAACTTTGGCTCGTCCGCGACCGTCTCGGCGTCAAGCCGCTTTATTGGGGTCGCGCAGGCTCAACAATGCTCTTTGCCTCGCAACCGAAGGCCTTTTTCGGCCATCCAAACTTTAAGCCTGAGGTCGATGGCGACGCGCTCAGCGCCTATCTGCGCTACGGCTACACACCAGCACCGCTTTCTATATACCAAGGCATCCGCAAGCTTCCCGGGGGCTGGCTTGCAGAAATCTCCGCAGATGGCAGCGTCGACGAGCGCTGTTGGTGGGATTTAGGCGCCATTGCCGAGGCCGGCCAGGCCGCGCCCGAACCACTGGACCTCGACGCGCTGTCAGCGCTCATCGACGATTCAGTGGCCCGCCAGATGGTTTCAGATGTGCCACTCGGCGCATTCCTCTCAGGTGGCATAGACAGCGCAACGGTTGTGGCGGCAATGCGGGCGCATGAGGGTGCGCCCATCCGGACGTTCACGGTCGGTTTCGATGAGGCTGGATTCGATGAAACGGAAAACGCACGCACGGTCGCGCAGATTCTTGGCACCGATCACGTCGAGTTACGTCTAACGGCAGACGATCTGCCCGAACTCGTCACGAGTGCGCTGGAAGGACTCGACGAGCCGATTGCCGATGTGTCCCTGATTCCAACATTCGCGGTTTCGCGCCTGGCCCGTAGGCAGGTGACCGTGGTGCTGTCGGGCGATGGCGGCGACGAAATGTTCGCCGGATACAACCACTACGACATCGCAACGAAAGCCTGGAACTTGGCGCGACGCTTCCCGGGGCCGCTTGGGCATGCGATGCGCGGTAGCATTATCGCTCTTGGCCCCGTGCTGCAGGCCCTGCCGCTGGGGCCGCCGACAGCGCCCTACAGCGCAGATCGGTTAGCCAAGATTGCCGAGTTACTGCCTAAGGACGACGCGATGGCACTCTACCGTCGCCTAGTCAGTGTTTGGCCAGAACCCGAACAGGTTTCCCCGCACTTCGCGGGACACGGCGATGCTGCCCTTGCGTCGACGCAGACACCGGCGCTCGCGCTGCCGGGGCGTTTTCAATGCTATGACATGCTTAGTTACCTGCCCGAGACCATTCTCGCGAAAGTCGACCGCGCCAGCATGGCGACCGGCCTAGAGGCACGAGTGCCTTTACTTGACCATCGTATCGTTGAGATGGCTTGGCGGATCAGTCCCAAAGACCGTATTCGCAATGGCGTCTCCAAATGGCCGCTGCGTGAGGTGCTCAACCGCCGCCTCCCTCAGTTGGTTCAGCATCCAAAAATGGGGTTCGGCGTGCCGCTCGGTGAGTGGCTGCGCGGACCTTTGCGCAGCTGGGCCGAAGACGCACTCACCGGCAGCGATGTGTACACGAGCGGGCTCGTTGACGCGGATGTGGTTGGGCGGTGTTGGCGCGAACACCTCTCCGGTAAACGCAACTGGCAGCATCGGTTGTGGAGCATTATCGTGTTGACGCACTGGCAGCGCCACTGGCTCGGCACCTGACATAGAGCGTTCTGACAGGTAGATCGTAAGCGGCGAGAAAGGGAAATGCGGCAGCCATGGCCTATACCAAACACAGAAGCCCCGCACTCTCCATCATGCAACGACGCACCGCGGCTCTCGTTGCTCTTTGCGAGAACGCACTGGCCGTTCGCCTGGATTCGATAGCGGCATGCACAACCGAAGCGGAGATCGTAAAAGCACTTATCAAGGCAGTGATCACGCACGACCTGACGCTCCTCCGCATCGTAAGCGATGGTATTGCAGCGGATATTTTAGAACTGCCCTACATCATGGTTCACTTCCACGAAGACTGCTGGGATGAAGGCGTTTGGCACCGCGATAACAACGATAGAAACCGCAAGATGCATTGGCTGCCGCTACGGGCGTCTGGCGCCGCGATCTCGTTTCTACCGGACGTGCCGCTCGACCTGACCAAAGTCGTCGCGCGCGCAATGCGCTTCGTGGGTATCAAGCAAGTAGCCACGCCGCGTCTGGAGGCGAACGAATACCTCGTATGGCCCAGCACCACCTTCCACCGCGGGATGCTCAACCGCGGGACTTCGACTCGAATTAACTACATCGTGACGGTCCGCACCGGTGCCGACAGTGCGGCGGTGGCCTCGCGGATGGAGGAGTTCGACGACGCAACAGTGATGGACTACTGCCGCACGGCCCACGCCGCGATCTTGGCGATTGCGGCGGGGAGCGGATTTGATGCCGGGGCGCTTGACGCGCGGTACACGCGGTTATTCCGCACCAGTCTTCACGCACTCACGCTGAAAGAAGATCGCCTCGGAACGAATGCCTTTAGTGCGGCGATGCAGGGCGTCTTGAACCGAGCGACCGAACTCGAAGCGCACCGCTAATTCCGATCCGTTGCAGCGAGCCTGCGATACACCTCGGCGAAACGGGCCACGACCATCGTGATTTCGTAGTGCCCGGCAATACGGGCACGCGCGGCGTGCCCCAGTGCGCTCCGTTCATCATGGGTCAGCGCCAGCAAGTCTGCCACCCCCGCGGAAAGCGCGGCCTCATCGCCCGGCGGCACGACGCGCCCACAATGACCCAAGATGGCGGCAGCATCGCCAACATCAGTAACGAC
>JAPKDI010000165.1 GCA_026421105.1 Alphaproteobacteria bacterium
CCTCCCGGTGATTGAGCGAGTCGGGCTTTACATCACCGATATTGAAATTCTTCGACTACATTACGCATCGACGCTGCGCGACTGGCGTCGTCGGTTTAACAACAACCGTGACAAGGTGCGGGAAATATACGACGAGCGTTTCTGCCGCATGTGGGATTTCTATTTGGCCGGGTGTGAAGCCGCGTTTCGCTATGGCGGCCAGGTCAACTTCCAAATTCAACTCGCACGCCGCCAAGATGCCGTCCCTTTGACCCGGAATTACATCCAGGAGTGGGAATCGAAACACATGGCCGCAACCGCCTAGCGTTTCTATCCCCAGGTTCCCCATTAACTCTTCGGGAAGAGTGGTGTCACGTGGCTAGGTTGTCGGTGTAGATTGCCCCCGCATCACATGGGGACTTCATGAGCGAACTTCCAGATAACGTTAGACCACTTCCACCCCGCGATGACGTTGGAAGCTTTCGAACCGCACCAAGCAATCTCGAAGCCGAACAGGCGCTGCTAGGCGCCATCCTGGTCAACAATGACATCGCTGCGCAGGTGGGCAGTTTCTTGTCTGCGGAAGATTTCTTCGAGCCGGTACATGCACGGATATATGAGGCTGCCGCTCGATTAATCGACCGCGGCCAAATCGCAAATCCAACGACTCTGCGGGCGATGTTCGAACGGGACGAGGCGCTGGCCGATATTGGCGGTGCGGACTACCTGAGGCGTCTGGCCAACGCAGCCGTAACGATCATCAACTCTGAAGATTACGGCCGAGTGATCCATGACTTGTCCCAGCGCCGGCAGCTCATCCGAATCGGCGAAGACATGGTCAATACCGCTTACGATCCAACGGTTGATGCCGAATCGGAACTTCAAATCGAAGCCTCCGAACAACGCCTCTACAACCTCGCCGAAAAGGGACGATATGAAGGCGGCTTCCGACCGTTTGCCGCGGCCCTCGCAGAGGCGGTTGAGAACGCCGAAGCCGCCCTTAAACGCGACGGCCACCTTACCGGCGTTACGACGGGACTACGCGATCTCGACGCAAGGTTGGGCGGGCTGCATCGTTCGGATCTCATCATTCTCGCTGGCCGTCCGAGTATGGGTAAGACCGCTCTCGCCACGAACATCGCGTTTAGCGCGGCAAAGGCCCACCTTGAGAAGGCAGGCCATCAGAATGACGACGGAGCGGCCATCGCTTTCTTCTCGCTCGAAATGTCGGCCGAGCAGTTGGCGAGCCGTTTGCTCGCCGAGGAAACCAACATTCCGACGGAGAAACTGAGGCGGGGTCAGTTTTCGAGTGACGATTTCGTCCGTATCGCCCAAGCGGCGCAGCGAATTGAAGACTGCCAGTTCTTCATCGATGACACCCCGGCGATCAGCATCGCAACTCTCCGCGCCCGCGCCCGGCGCCTGAAGCGACAGCACAATATCGGGATGATTGTTGTCGACTACCTCCAACTGGTCCGGCCCGCCTCGGCAGGCCGTGAGACCAACCGTGTGCAGGAGGTTTCCGAAATCACCCAGGGCCTAAAGGCAATCGCTAAGGAACTGGAGGTGCCGGTAATGGCATTGTCGCAGCTCAGCCGCCAGGTCGAGCAGCGCGAGGACAAACGACCGCAACTCTCTGACTTGCGCGAGTCGGGTGCGATCGAACAGGACGCCGACGTCGTGATGTTCATTTTCCGCGAGGAGTACTATCACGAGCGCAGCAGGCCCGGCGAAGCCGGAACTGCTGATTATCACGAGTGGCAAGAAAAAATGCAGCGTATTCAAGGAATTACCGAAGTGATCGTCGGTAAACATCGTCATGGTCCGACTGGGACCGTGCGCTTGCTGTTCAACGGCCTCGTGACCAAATTCAGCAATCTCGCCGAGCCAGACTCACTGCCAGAGCGCTATTGAAGCCATGACGGCGGCGGCCCGAGCGGGCGCAACACTGACCATTGATCTCGATGCCATTGCGGCAAACTATCGCGAGCTCCGCGATATGGCGGCGCCAGCCGCAATTTGCGCAGCCGTTGTTAAAGCCGACGCATACGGTCTCGGGGCCGCGCCAGTCGGCCTCAAGCTAGAGGCCGAGGGATGCCGGCACTTCTTTGTGGCGACGGTAGATGAAGGTCTTGCACTTCGGCACACCTTTGAAGATGCGGCTCCAGGCGAAGTTTCAGAGATCTTCGTCCTAAGCGGCCCGTCGAAATCCTCCGCTCCCTATTTTGCCCACGGATGGCTCACGCCAGTTCTCAACTCAATGGAACAGGTCGAAACATGGCGGAGTTTCAGCATAGAAATGGGTCGCCCGCTCTCGGCAGCGCTCCACGTCGATACCGGCATGTCGCGTCTAGGCGTCACCCCAGCGGATTTCGATCAGTTGGCCGCGGAACCCATTCTACTGGCCGGGATCATTCCACGCCTTGTCATGAGCCATTTGGCCTGTGCCGACGAACCGGACCAGCCGCTGAATACGAATCAGCGAACTGCCTTCCAAGCAATGGCGGCACTATTTCCGGGCGTGGAGCGGAGCCTTGCCAATTCAGCCGGCACCCTGCTCGGCAAAGAGTTTCACCTTGAAATGGTGCGGCCTGGCATCGCGCTTTACGGCTCAAATCCGCTCATAAATTACACGAGAAAACTTATCGAAAGCGTTGTTTTAAAAGGAAATATTATCCAAGTTCGCCAAATTGACTTGCCCCAAACCGTTGGATATGGTGCCTCGCATCGTGCGACCGGGCCAACACGCATCGCCACGGTTTCAGTTGGTTATGCGGACGGCTATCCGCGCGGATTGAGCAATGCCGGATTTGCCATTGTCGATGGCGTACGGGTACCTGTGGTGGGGCGAGTGTCGATGGATTTGATCACCTTGGACGTTAGCGCTCTTTCCCTTGCTCGATGCGCCGTTGGCACTCAGGCAACCTTGCTTGGTGAAGGGGTCGACATTGACGACCTCGCTGACGCCGCCGGCACAATCTCCTACGAAATACTGACGCACCTCGGGCAGCGGTATCACCGCGTCTACAAAGGCGCCGTTGACCCGCGCCCGCGTGGTCCTTCAGCCGGATGATCGTCATCAACCTTCTGGCCCATATCGGGCGGCTCTTCTTGGGTTTCCTCGCCGCTTCTGGGCGGCTGGCAATTTTCGGCGGTCGCTCCATTTCGCACGTCTTCAGGCCGCCCTTCTTCCCCCTGATTACGCTGCAGCAAATGATCAGCATCGGCTATTTCTCGCTGCCGGTGGTAGGACTAACGACGCTCTTCACCGGGATGGCACTTGCGCTTCAGATATTTGAAGGGACAGCGCGGTTCAACGCGGAAGGTGCTGTCGCCCAGGTCGTCGCGATCGGCATGGCCCGTGAACTCGCCCCCGTATTAGGCGGCCTAATGGTGGCCGGCCGAGTCGGTGCCGCGATGGCCGCCGAGATCGGGACCATGCGGGTCACCGAGCAAATTGACGCGTTGACGACATTGTCGACCAACCCTTTCAAATACCTGATCGCCCCCCGCTTAATTGCGGGCACGCTCATGGTGCCTTTCTTGGTTCTCGTGGGTGATGTCATCGGAATTTTCGGCGGCTTCGTGATTAGCGTGAATTTGCTGCATTTCAACGCCGCGACCTACGTCAAGAACACCGTCGATTTCCTGGAAAACATCGACATTATTTCCGGCCTCGTAAAGGCCGGCGCATTCGGTTTCATTGTGACCTTGATGGGCTGCTACCACGGCTTTCAGAGCCGTGGCGGCGCCGAAGGCGTTGGCGCAGCGACCACAAACGCCGTCGTTACAGCATCGATCTTGATCCTGACCGCGAACCTGATCCTCACGCGGCTATTTTTCGCGATCTGACGATGACCGATCAGCCCAAAATCTGCCTGCGCGACGTTCAGAAGAGCTTTGGCCCTAAAAACGTCCTGGCTGGGATCGACCTCGAAATCGGCAGCGGCGAGTCTATGGTCATCATCGGCGGCTCAGGCACCGGCAAGTCGGTCACGCTGAAATGCGTGTTGGGTCTGCTGACCCCGGACAGCGGTAGCATTCGCATCGACGGCGAGGAGATCGTTGGCGCACGCACCAAAGACCGCGACAGACTGCTCCATAAGTTCGGCATGCTTTTCCAGAGTGCGGCACTCTTCGACAGCATGCGGGTTTGGCAGAACGTGGCCTTCGGACTAATCCAGGGCAAAGGCATGGCCCGCGATCAAGCCAAACAGATCGCGCTGCAAAAACTCGCGCAGGTTGGCCTA
>JAPKDI010000166.1 GCA_026421105.1 Alphaproteobacteria bacterium
CGGCGGAAAAATGGCCTGGGACGTGTGCTCATTCACTCGCTCCTTCAGTTGCGACGGCGGGCTCTTCGGGCACTGGGTCGGCTGCCGGTTCAGCTGCTGCCTTTGGGGCGTCGCTTGCTTCAGCTGCTGCCTTTGGGGCGTCGATCGATGACGACCCTGACGGCTTGCTATCGCTCCGATCGCCATAGCTTCGGGTGCGTTCGCCTCGGAACTTCATTACGGCCGAAGGTTCTTCTTCGAGTTCGTCGACCCGCAGCGTCATGTGCCGGATTACGTCCTCGCTAAGTTGCATGTTGCGCTCCATCTCCTTCACGGCTGGCGCCGGTGAATCGAGATTGAGCATGACGTAATGGCCCTTACGGTTCTTCTTGATCTTGTAGGCCATTGTCCGCAAGCCCCAGAACTCGGTCTTTTCAACCTTACCGCCGCCGCTTTCGAGTATCTCGGTGAAGCGAGTGGTGAGTCCTTCGACTTGCTCGTT
Organism: Alphaproteobacteria bacterium; assembly: GCA_026421105.1. Next base: position 482 of record JAPKDI010000166.1, read on the forward strand.
GGATACGTCCTGTCGAACGATGAAGACGTTTTCGTAAAACGCCATGGTCGTCTCCTTATGGGTTGTTGCACCCGGGAGCCAATAGGCCTGTCCGAGCATTAGTCGGGGCTCATCCCCGACAAGGAGTTATGTGAGCGGCGGGAATATACAGGTTTTGGGGCGGCCCGCAAGGCGTTCCGCTTGACAGGTAAGGTTCAAAGGTGCGACTCGGGCAGCGGTTCAATGAAGAAGGGTTTTTTGCATGACCACGGCGTTTGTTTTCCCGGGGCAGGGCTCTCAGGCCGTGGGGATGGGCAAAGAATTGGCTGAAGCCTTGCCCGAGGCACGCGCGGTCTTTGAGGAGGTCGATGACGCCCTCGGGCTCAAGCTAAGCGCTATCATGTGGGAGGGGCCGGCAGATATCCTGACCCTGACTGAGAACGCTCAGCCGGCCCTCATGGCTGTTTCGGTTGCAGTGGCGCGGGTGATTGCAAACGGTGGGTATGCTCTATCCGACAAAGTTGCATTCGTTGCCGGTCATTCGTTGGGAGAGTATTCGGCACTTACCGCAACAGGTGCGCTCACGCTCGCGGACTCCGCACGCCTATTGCGGCGGCGGGGTCAGGCTATGCAGCGCGCGGTGCCCGTTGGTGATGGGGCGATGGCGGCGCTTTTAGGTGCAGATTTCGATCTCGCGGAAGAGATCGCGAGTGCAGCGGCTGGCGATGGTGTTTGCCAGGTCGCCAACGACAACGGGGGGGGGCAATTGGTTATCAGCGGTTCCCGCGCCGCCGTCGACCGCGCAATCGAAATTTCGAAGGAGCGAGGCGTTAAGCGCGCGATGCAGTTACCCGTTTCCGCCCCGTTTCATTGCACTTTGATGCAACCGGCAGCCGATGAGATGGCAGAGGCTCTAGCGGATGTCGCGATCGCCGAACCGATCATTCCTGTGGTGGCTAATGTTACTGCGGCCGCGGTCTCCGATCCGGAGATGAGCCGAGCGCTGCTTGTCGAGCAAGTGACAAAAATGGTCCGCTGGAGAGAGAGTGTTCTATTCATGCGGGACCAGGGCGTGGACAAGCTAGTTGAGCTGGGGACGGGGAAAGTATTAGCTGGACTTACGAAGCGAATTGATCGCGACATCAAGTCGGTTTCTGTTAGCGGTCCGCACGACATTGATGAGTTTTTCAAAGCCCTATAACGGAGGATCGATGTTCGATTTGTCGACGAGGCGTGCTCTGGTCACCGGTGCCTCAGGCGCAATTGGAGGCGCAATCGTCCGCGCGCTTCATGCCGCCGGTGCGCAAGTTACGTTGTCTGGTACGCGGGAAACTGCCCTGACAGCCCTGGCGGGCGAGTTGGGGGAGCGCGCGGCGATCGCGGCAGCCGATCTTTCAGATGCAGCGGCAGTTGATGAACTGGTCGGTCGAGCGGCGGATGCAATGGGCGGGATAGATATTCTCATCAACAACGCCGGTGTAACCCGCGACAATCTCGCGATGCGGATGAAGGATGAGGAGTGGCAGTCAGTCCTTGATATCAATTTGACGGCCGGCTTCCGGCTGAGCCGGGCGGCGTTGCGCCCCATGATGAAACAACGTTGGGGCCGGATTATCGGCATTACATCGGTTGTCGGGGTCACCGGTAACCCTGGACAAGCCAACTATGCGGCGGCAAAGGCCGGTATGATCGGTATGTCGAAAGCGTTAGCGCAAGAAGTTGCCTCTCGCGGGATCACCGTCAACTGCGTGGCGCCTGGATTTGTCGAGTCGCCAATGACGGAGGCCCTTACCGATGAGCAGCGGGGAAAACTGGCGGGCGCGATTCCAACTGGGCGATTTGGAACAGCCGCCGATATCGCCGCGTCCGTCGTGTACTTAGCAAGCAACGAGGCGTCGTATGTGACGGGCCAGACCCTCCACGTAAACGGCGGTATGGCGATGATTTAGGGTCGCGCCTGGGCAGGTTGGGCCGCTAGTCAACCTATCCAAAGTGTGTTACGAACCAGTCGAAGTGGCTGCAATTCTGCCTCGTTATTTTGCGCCATACCAGGTAAAGATAGTCGGGAAACCGAGCAACGCCTGAGGTCAATTCTCGGCGCAAATCCAAGGGAATATGTGAATGAGTGACATTGCCGACCGTGTGAAAAAAATTGTCGTGGAACATCTGGGCGTTGATGAAGAGAAAGTCACCGACTCAGCGAGCTTCATCGATGATCTTGGTGCAGACAGCCTCGACACGGTCGAACTGGTCATGGCGTTCGAAGAGGAATTCGGATGCGAAATTCCAGATGACGCCGCCGAAAAGATAGTCACCGTCAAAGATGCGGTTGCATTTCTTCAGACAACCGCCTCCTAGCCAAATTGGCGCAACCCGCCAGCGGGAGCGTAGAACTTGGAACTTAGACGTGTGGTCGTAACTGGACTTGGTCTGGTCACGCCGATCGGTACTGGGGTTGAACTCACCTGGAAGCGCTTGCTCGAGGGTCGCTCTGGAATCACGCCGATCGAAAAATTCGATGTTTCGGATCTTCCTGCGAAGGTCGCGGCCCAAGTGGTTCGCGGCGAAGGGGAAGGTGAGTTCAATTATGATGATTGGGTATCGCCGAAAGAACGCCGGAAGATGGCCGACTTCATCATGTTTGGATTGGCCGCCGCACAGCAGGCGATCGAGGATGCGAACTGGAAACCGGAAACTGAGGACGAGCGGTTTCGTACCGGCGTCCTGATTGGGTCGGGGATCGGCGGCCTCAATGAAATCGTAGAGGGCGCGGAGACGCTGAGAGAGCGCGGCCCTCGGCGACTCAGCCCATTCTTCATCCCCATGGCATTGATCAACCTGGTGTCGGGCCATACCTCAATTCGTTTTGGCTTCAAGGGCCCCAACCACGCGGTAGTAACGGCTTGCTCGACTGGAGCCCACGCCATCGGTGATGCAGCGCGGTTCATCAGCATGGATGACGCGGACGTTATGGTTGCCGGCGGCAGCGAATCGGCAATTTGCCGTCTCGGCATGGCTGGGTTCGCGGCGGCGCGGGCGTTGTCGACAAACTTCAATGACACACCGGAAAAGGCGTCGCGGCCATGGGACAAAGACCGCGACGGCTTCGTCATGGGTGAGGGCGCGGGCGTGGTCGTTCTTGAGGAACTAGAGCACGCTAAAGCTCGTGGCGCGAAAATCTATGCCGAGGTCGTTGGTTACGGTCTATCAGGCGACGCGCATCACATTACGGCCCCCGCGGCAGATGGCAGTGGTGCCTATCGGGCCATGAAAATGGCAATGAAGCGCGCTGGACTTGCTCCGGAAGCCATCGACTACGTCAATGCGCATGGAACCTCCACACCATTGGGTGATGAAATTGAAGTGCAGGCAGTCAAGCGCCTCTTCGGAGATGCTGCGCGCAAGATCTCGATGTCGTCCACCAAATCGGCAATTGGACACCTTTTGGGCGCGGCAGGGTCGGTAGAGGCAATCTTTAGTATTCTGGCGATGCGGGATGGTATTGTGCCGCCAACGCTGAATCTTGATAATCCGAGTGACGGTTGTGATCTTGATTTTGTGCCACATAAGGCAAAGAGCAAAGTGGTTCGCGCAGCCCTTTCTAATTCCTTTGGATTCGGTGGTACCAACGCGTCACTTATCTTCACCCAACCAAGTTAAATGCTTCGGCTCATTAGCCGGCAAGCCCTTCACGCCTTAACGCTTGGAATAGTGGTCCTGGTAGCGGCAACAGCTGGCATGTTGGTGTGGGGAGCGGC
>JAPKDI010000167.1 GCA_026421105.1 Alphaproteobacteria bacterium
ATTTCTCCGCCTGAGGCGGCGCGGATGCAGCGGCCGCTGATTTGTTTTCACGCGAGCCCGCGATCGGGCGATGCGTTTATCAACATCATGAAGGTGTTGGGCACCGACCGTATCGTGATGGCGCCCGACACCCCCGGCTTTGGCGAAAGCGAGCCGCCCCCTGCCCCGGTTGAAATCAGCGACTTTGCTGACGTGATGGCCGACTTCATCATGAAGCAAGGCTTTGATGAAGTAGACGTGTTCGGTTTTCACACCGGAAGCGAGGTCGCGACCGAGTTGTGGCACAAGCTGCCAAAGGTCGTGCGCCACATCATGATGTATTCGGCGCCCATCTTTAGCGAAGAAGAACTGGCAGACTTTCGGGACAAGTACACACCCGTGGAGTTCACCGACGACGGCATGCACAACGTCGAACGTTGGCAATTCTTTTGGCCGTGGTTGGGCCCCAACCAGCCCATCGAAAACTATGCCGCTGCCTTTAACGAAACATTGCGCTGGGGCCCGGCCTATTCATGGGGCCACCGCGCTGCATTCAACTACGCCATGGCCAAAAGGCTGAAACAGGTGACGGTGCCGGTGCTGGTGTTGAACCCAGAAGATGATCTCTACGAGCAGTCCAAGCGGGCAACCGCGGTGATCCAAAAAGGACGAGTGCACGACATGCCCGGTTTTGGGCACGGCATGATGGACACGCGCACCGAAGATGTCGCGGCTTTAATCCGTGAGTTTGTTGCTGACTAGTCTCGGGACTTTGGATTGACGAAACGGTCGCGCAAATCGCAAAGCGCGGCGTAGAGCAACGCGCCCGCCGCACCGCCCGCAAAATAGGCGATGCCAACGATGACGATGTTGTCTTCAGGCAGGACGCCTTTTGACTGGATGACGGCGACCACGAGGACGCCGGCAACGATATACATGTTGAGCCAAATATTGAGTCGGGGACGTTCGCTAGCCATGGCACCCAGTAAGCCTAAACGTCGACGGCGAAGCAACCCACAACGATCAAGAATAACGAGGCTTCGCGAGGTTGCCGCCCTTCGTTTTGGGGGCTCAGTACGCTAAGCAGAGATCGCCGAACGAATAAGACAGGTAGGACCATGGACCTCGGAATTTTTCTCATGCCCGCGAGCGATCCAAATCGGCCGCTCGCCGAGGTCATCGATTGGAACATCGAGGTGATCGAGCGCGCCGACGCGTTGGGATACACCGAGGCTTGGGTCGGACAGCACATCACCACGCCGTGGGAGCCCCTGCCCTCGCCGCAGCAAATAATTGCAGGCGCGATTCGGGGCACAGAAAAAATTCGACTGGGTACGGGTGTCGAGATTCTCTATCAATCTCACCCGTTGCGGCTCGCCGCAGAACTCATTCAACTCGATCACATGAGTCGCGGTCGTTTGATGTTCGGGTTCGGCGCTGGCGGCACGGTGACGGACGGGCAGCTTTATGGCTTGGATTTTGCGAAGGGGGAAAACCAAGCCCGTTCGCGCGAGGCCATTGAAATTATCTTGCAGGCTTGGTCGGAAGACGGGCCAGGAGACTTTGACGGGGCGTTTTGGTCAACGCGGCGGCCCAAGTACAGCGACAACTACTATTGGCACTTGAAACCATATGCGCCGGCAGAACCGCGAATTGCATTTGCGGGATTCATGCCGAAATCGGGCTCGCTAATGATCGCGGGCGAAAAAGGCTATATCCCGATGAGCTTCAACGTGGCGCCACAGCATGTTTCGGTGCACTGGCCGTCGATTGAAGAAGGCGCAGCCCGCAGCGGTCGCACCCCGGAGCGCAGCAATTGGCGGCAAATTCGCGAAATCTATGTCGCGGATACGGATGCCGAGGCCCGGCGCGCGGTGGTCGACGGATTCGCGGGCACCTTTTGGAACCGTTATTTCAGCGTGATTGCCGAACGCCTCGGCATTGCCGACATGTTTCGCCGCGACGGGGCGCCCGCTGACGCCAAAGTGGATGCGGCTTATCTTGCGGACCACGGCACGTGGTTCGTCGGATCGCCCGATAAGGTCGTCGATCAGATCGTCGACCAATACGAGCAAACCGGGGGATTTGGTGTCTTGCTGCAGATCGGATTTGACTATGCCGATGCTGATGCCCGCGATGGCTGGTTTCGCTCGATGGAACTGCTGGCACGCGAGGTCATGCCACGGGTTAACGATCGCCTCGGCAAGACCGGCATGGTTTCGCTGAAATAGACGGGCAAACGCCCGTCCTGCGACGGGCCTGTGGCTTTTCAAGGCGCAACCGAGACTTCATACTGCAGCCAAATTCACCACACCCTCTTTGCACGGGAGCACCCTGCCATGACGAAATACGTCCAGCACGACATGAAGGTGACACCGACCCCGGAAGAGGCGGCGCGCCAAGCGTTTATGTCGAGCATGCGCATGTACGTCTTGCACGACTTGGCGAACGGGATGCGCACGGCGTACGAGGCCGAAGTCGAACCCAAATTTGAGCGCAAGAACAAGCGTGCACCCAAGAATGGCGTTGAGGTCCATCGCGCCATCAAGAAGGACCCGACCTTTAAGTTCTATTCCTCAATGCGGTGCAACGCGCAGGAAATGGTGTTTCGTTCAATCTTGCCAACGGTTGAACGCGACCAAGACGCGTTGAACAAAAAGGCCAAGGCGTTGAGCCGATCTAAGAAAGTCGCCGGCACCGTTGAGACCGATCCAAAATTCAAAGTGCCGCGCAGCGTGTCGGCAGTTGATGTGCACCGGATGCCCGGCAACTATGACACCGAGTACGGGCCCGACGACGTAACGCAAGGTGCGGTTTACGACAACGGTATTTCGGTCTTCAGCATGGGGTTCTTTGGGGAAAACCTCGACGACATCGGCGGTTCAATTTCGATGTTCATCAAGAACAAGTATCCGAAATTTGCGCCCAAGCGAATCTTGGATATGGGCTGCACCATCGGCCACAACACGGTGCCCTGGGCGAAAATGTACCCCAAGGCCGAGGTTCACGGGATTGATGTCGGCGCACCGGTAGTGCGCTATGGCCATGCGCGCGCGCAAGCCGCCGGCGTGCCCGTCCACTTCCATCAACAGAATGCCGAAGCGACCGACTTTGAAGATGGCAGCTTCGACATGATCTTCTCCTCGATGTTCCTGCACGAAGTGCCCAAGAAAGGCATCAAGAAGGTTTTCAAGGAGGCCCGTCGTTTGTTGAAGCCGGGCGGATTGATGCTGCACATGGAATTGCCGCCCAACAAAATGCTCGGCGCTTACGACAGCTTCTATTTGGATTGGGACGCCTACTACAACAAAGAGCCGTTCTATAAGCCCTTTCGCGACATGGACCCGCAGGCCGTCTGCGCCGAAGCGGGATTCGCGAAGAGTAAGTTTGTCCAATACATCATTCCGAGCTTGGGTCAGTACGGCGAGAAGGTCGTGAAGGCCGCAGTTAAGAAACAATCCGGCAGAGCCGACGATCAAACTGGACGGTTTGCGGCGGGCATCCATTGGTATTGCTTTGGGGCATGGAAATGAGCGACGCCGGCAACGGCAAAAAACCGCTGCGCTACAGCGTTCGAGGCAAGGACACGCGGTTCTTCTCGGGTGAAGGCGTCGACGAGCTCGTTGCGATCAGCATGACGCTGGCGCAAGAGCTTTGGGTCGTGAAAGAGCGTCTTGCGGCGTATGAGACGTTGGCCACCAAGAAGAAGATCTTCACCACGAAAGAGATCGAAGGCTTCACGTTTACGCCGGCACAGCGCGCCAAGATGGATGCCGAAAGCCAGGCGTTTATCGATCGCGTGTTTTTCACGTTACGCGAGCGCGTCGAGGGCCTTGCCGCCGACCCGGACGAGCCGCCAACGCCGAAAGAACCATGATCGTCATTGCCGGCACGGTTCGCGTCCCGCCGGAAAACATCGACAAGGCCCGACCGCACATGGAAGCGATAGTCACGGCGTCCCGAGCCGAGACGGGGTGCACGTCGTATAGCTATGCCCAAGACCTGCTCGATCCCGGCGTCGTTCACGTCATCGAGGTGTGGGAGAGCGACGCCGCGCTAAAGGCGCATTTTGAAATGCCGCATATGGCAGCCTGGCGCGCGGTCTGGCCGTCCCTTGAGATCGGTGATCGCAACCTCACCCGCCACACCGTTTCGGACGCCACACCGCTTTAGCGCCGACCCCATCACCTGGAGCCCGCCATGACCGCGTCTGCCGCTTCTGACCGCAGCCCCGC
>JAPKDI010000168.1 GCA_026421105.1 Alphaproteobacteria bacterium
TGGCACCCACGCGCCACAACCGCGATAACAACGGAGGAATCATGAGCCAGAAAATGCGGGCGATCGTCGTCGATGCGCCAGGTGAACCGTCGGTCTTGAAACTGCGTGAGATCGACATCCCGGAACCGGCGAGCGGCCAAGTAAGGATCAAGGTGGCCTATTGCGCGCTGAACCCGCTGGACACTCACAGCCGCGCGGCGCGCGTTAAATGGGGGGCACCAACCATGCCCTACACGCCGGGCTACGAGTATGCCGGGCTGGTCGATGCAATTGCGGACGACGTTGATGAAGAGTTGCTCGGCAAGCGCGTGGTGGCGGTTGGTGAGTGGGGTGGCAATGCCGAATACGCGCTTGCAACGGGCGCCAAGCTTATTCCTGTGCCCGATGCTTTCGATTGGAAAACCGCAGCAGTGTTTGCAACATGCGCACCCACCGCTTGGCACCTCGTTCACTCCGCCGGAAAGGTAAAGGAAGGCGACGTAGTCGTGATTCACTCAGCCGCAGGAGCTGTTGGGGCACTGACGACTCAAATTGCGAAGGACGCAGGCGGCGTGGTTTACGGGCTCGTCGGCAGTCAATCTCGTGCCGAATACGCCAAGCAATTCGGTGCCGTAATGCTGATCGACCGCGTGGCTGGAAATTGGGCCGATGTGCTGTTGCGGCTGACCAATGATCGGGGTGCAAATGTTATCTTTGACGGTGTGGCCGGGCCTGACGCGACGTTGAACTATCGCGCGGTCGCGCCATTGGGGAACGTGATTTATCTCGGTCAAATGGCCGGGCCACCACCTGATGTGAATATCTCGCAACTCATCGGGAAGTCATTTTCGGTGTCGGGCTTCGTTCAGTACTTCCATCAAGCCGCCACGGGACGCGCCGAGGAGGAAGAGCTGTTTGCCAACCTGGCGAGTGGCAAGTGGCGCATTCCAGTTGAACGCATCGAGCCTTTGGAGAAAGTTGCGGAGCTTCACACTGCGTTTGAAGGCCGCGCGCTGTTGGGTCGGACGTTGATTGAGGTCGGCGGCGAGATCTAGGGACTAAGTTCCGCCTTCGTTCCAGGTCGCTGCTGCTGGTGCATTGTTGTTACCGTAAACATGGTGGGCGCGTTTTTCGAAGGCGCGGACCATGCGTTGGACCGCTTCATTGAAGACTGCGCCGATCAGTCGTTGGAGTAGTCGCGAGCGGAACTCGAAATCGACGTAAAAGTCGATGGTAGTGTGCGCCCTATCCTCTTCCGGAATAAAGAGCCAGTGGTTGTTTAGGTATTTAAACGGGCCGTTTTCGTATTTGACGTCGATCCGCTCGGGTTGGATTAACGTGACTACCGAGGTGAACTTCTCGCGGAACATTTTGAAACCGATGACGAGATCAGCGTGGATTACGTTGTCCTTGCGTGAATTTACACGGCTGGCAACGCACCAGGGTAAGAATTCGTTGTAGCGATCAACATCGGCGACCAAGTTAAACAATTGCAACTGCGTATAGGGGAGCAATCTTTGTTCGGTGTGGGTCGGCACAGACTAGCCTGCCAGTTGGGCGTCGCGGAAAGCCCTCAGTTTCGCGAAGTCGTCTCCGGCGTGATAGGAAGACCGCGTCATTGGTGAGGCGGCGACCATCAAGAAGCCTTTGGCGCGGGCCATGACTTCGTAATCTTTAAACTCAGTCGGATCCACGAACCGATCGACACCGATGTGCTTGATGGTGGGCTGTAGGTACTGCCCGATCGTGATGAAGTCGACATCAGCCGAGCGGAGATCGTCCATCACTTGCCCAACTTCTGCCTTGGTTTCACCGAGGCCGACCATGATCCCAGATTTTGTAAATATTGAGGGATCGGTTTTCTTGACGGTGTCGAGCAGGCGCAGCGAATGGAAGTAGCGCGCGCCTGGCCGAACGTCGGGATACAGCCGCGGCACGGTTTCGAGGTTGTGGTTATAGACATCCGGTTTGGCGCGAACGATGGCCTCGATGGCGCGGTCTTTGCGCAAAAAATCTGGTGTTAGGATCTCAATGGTGGTGTTGGGCGTATGCGCGCGCAGCGCTGCGATGGTTTTGACGAACTGATCGGCGCCGCCGTCATCCAGGTCGTCGCGATCCACAGAGGTAATTACGATGTGGTTAAGCCCGAGTTCTTTAGCAGCGAGTGCCGTGTTTTCGGCCTCGAACGGATCGACTGGACCGGGCTTGCCCGTTGTGACGTTGCAGAATGAACATGCGCGCGTGCAAATCTCGCCCAAGATCATCACCGTGGCGTGACCCAGGGTCCAGCACTCACCGATGTTTGGGCAGGCCGCCTCCTCGCAAACGGTGTTGAGGTTGAGCCGTCTCATAAGCGCGCGGGTCTGATGGTACTCCGGCGAGACCGGAGCTTTGGCGCGAATCCATGCGGGTTTGCGCTTGATGGGGTTGTCGGGTTTGTGCGCTTTTTCTGGATGGCGCGGGCGGGAGGTTACGCCGCTGTTTACATTTGTCATGTGGGCTTAGAAATGGAGCGCTTGGCCGTACGCGTCAAGGACCGACTCATGCATCATTTCGGACAGTGTTGGATGCGGGAACACAGTGTGCATCAGGTCTGCTTCGGTCGTTTCTAGCGTTTTGGCGATGGTGTAGCCCTGAATGAGTTCAGTCACCTCAGCACCTATCATGTGGGCGCCCAGAAGCTCGCCGGTTTTGGCGTCGAATACGGTCTTGATGAGGCCTTCCGATTCGCCCAGTGCGATGGCCTTGCCATTCCCCATGAACGGGAATTTGCCGACCTTCACCTCGTGGCCTTTTTCTTTGGCGGCTCTTTCAGTAAGGCCCACGCTAGCTACCTGCGGATGGCAATAGGTGCAGCCCGGAATGTTGAGTGTCGTCATGGGATGGACGTCTTTCTGGCCGGCGAGCTTTTCGACGCAGATGACGGCCTCATGCATGGCTTTGTGCGCGAGCCACGGCGAGCCGACGAGATCGCCAATGGCATAAAGGCCTTTGACGCCAGTTTCCAACCATTCGTTGACGACGACATGACCGCGATCGACGGTGAGGCCCTTGACCGTATCCAGGCCACAGTCCTCGACATTACCGGTGATGCCGACGGCGAGGATGATTTTCTCGGCGGTAACACTTAACACTTTGGTTTTACTACCCTTCACGGGTTCGATAGTCGCTGTCGTGCTACCCTTGCCTGGTTTGATCGCCGTGACAGATGCACCGGTGATGATTGTCATACCCTGACTCTCGAATTGTTTGCGGGCATGCGCAGAAATGTCTTCGTCCTCAACCGGCAAAATTCGATCCATCGCTTCAACGACGGTAACTTCCGCGCCCATCGTACGGTAGAAGCTCGCAAACTCGATGCCGATGGCGCCGGACCCGATCACCAGCAGTGACTTGGGCATGGTCTCGGGCACCATGGCTTCCTTATAGGACCAGATATTTTTTCCGTCGGCTTTGATGTTTGGCAGGTCGCGCGCGCGGGCACCGGTGGCGAGGATGATGTGTTTGGCGCTCACTTCGGCAACGGCCTGACCGTCTTTGCTGACATTGATCTTGCCCGGGCCATTCATCACGCCGTGGCCGTCGATGACATCGACCTTGTGTTTCTTGAGCAGGTGGCCGACGCCGCCGGAGAGCTGCTTTGAGACTTTGCGGCTGCGCTTCACAACCTTCTTGATGTCGAATGTGATGTCTTTCGCGCTCAACCCGAATTCGTCGAGGCGGTGCAGCAGGTGGTAGACCTCGGATGACCGTAAGAGCGCTTTGGTCGGAATGCAGCCCCAGTTCAAGCAGATGCCGCCGAGATGCTCGCGTTCGATACAGACGGCCTTGAGGCCTAGTTGTGCGGCACGAATTGCCGCGACGTAGCCACCTGGGCCGCCGCCAAGAACCGCCAGGTCGTATTGTTGTGCTGCCATGATTGCCTTCGTTAGGTTTTTTTGGGCGCTCGAAATGTCAGAAGCAGGCCTAGAGAAGCATTGTGACCGGGTCTTCAATCAAACCCTTGAACGCGTTCAGAAGCTTTGCGCCGGTAGCGCCGTCCACCACGCGGTGATCGCAGGACAACGTGCACGACATCATGGTCGCGACGGAGAGCGCACCGTCTTTGACGATCGGACGTTGTTCGCCCGCGCCTATTGCCAAGATGGCGCCTTGCGGCGGGTTGATGACGGCTGAGAATTCTTTGATCCCGAACATTCCGAGATTGGAAATCGAGAACGTGCC
>JAPKDI010000169.1 GCA_026421105.1 Alphaproteobacteria bacterium
GCACCGCCATAAAGGCCGCGCTGCCAAGGCAGTGCCTGTACTTGAATGAACTCGGTGTGCGGTCCTGCCATGGGTTCCCCATCCAGCCGCAACGATCGTTTTGCTAACCTACCCGAATGGGCCGGACGTCCGTACTAGGTATTTTGCGAGGGCCGCTTCGCTGCTTCGACACCTGGTGGCAACGGAACGTTTTCAAGCGCCCAAAGATCCCGCGGGGGTTCCAGTTGTCCGGCGAACCAGCAGGCCACTTTGCGGTTCGGTCCTATTACCTTCAGTGGCGGTTTCTCGACCTTGCAGCGATCTTGTGCAATCGGGCATCGCGGATGAAACCGGCAGCCATTAGGACGAAAAATTGGGGACGGCGGATCGCCGGTTAGAACAATCCGCTTCCGATCACCGCCAGCCTCAGGTATTGGCGTCGCCGAGAGAAGCGCGACGGTGTAAGGGTGTTGCGGCCGTCCAACGACGTCGTCGGACGGTCCCTCTTCCACGGGCTCACCCAAGTACATCACAATGATGCGGTCCGAGATTTGATGCACCAGCGCAAGATCGTGCGCGATGATTAGTAGCGCTATATGGAGTCGGTCCTGGAGGTCACGCAGAAGATTGATGATCTGAGCCTGAATGGACACATCCAGCGATGAAACCGGTTCATCGGCAATCAGTGCACTGGGCTGCAAAGCGAGCGACCGTGCAACGGCGATGCGCTGACGTTGACCGCCCGAAAACTGCGAGGGAACACGATTGGCGGCGTCTGGCGGCAGCCCGACCTGCTCTAGCAGCTCGACAACTCGGTCGTTGATCTGCTGGCGAGTGCCGAATTTGTGCGCCTTTAGCGGCTCGGCAATCACGCGGCGAATGCTCCAGCGGGGGTCAAGGCTGGAATAGGGATCCTGAAAGACCATCTGCAGCCGACGACGCACGGGCATCAGCTCTTTGTAATTGAGGTGCGTGATGTCCTGACCGTCATAAATGATGCGGCCGCCCTCGGGCTCGTGTGCGCGCATGAGAGTAAGCGCAACGGTGGATTTGCCGGACCCCGACTCACCTACCAGACCCACAGTTTCACGAGGCCGCACGCCAAGACTGATCTCATCGACTGCGTGAAGCTTGCGCCCGCCGGGTGCCCGGAACGTCACGCGCAGGTTTTCCGCCTCGAGAAGGTATTCGTCGTTGCCGACGCGCCCAGATGCTGCACCAGTAGTATCGGTCATTTGGACTGCTCCGATGCAGAACGGGGATGCCAGCAGGCGACCATACGTCCCTCCGCATAATCGAGGGGCGGTCGTTGATCGCAATCGGTTTCAGCAAACTGGCAGCGCGGCGCGAACGGGCAACCACGAACGATGTCTTCCGCGGTCGGCGGGATCCCAGGAATCGGCACTAGTTTCGGCCTGCGGATGTCGAACTTCGGCACCGCGGCCAGCAGGCCGACCGTGTAGGGATGACGGGGGCTGGAAAGCACTTCTTCAATCGTGCCCGTCTCGACGATACGACCGGCATACATCACCATGATCCGATCGCAAATCTCGGCGGCGACACCCATGTCATGAGTGATAAGGATCATCGTCGCACTAGCTAACCTTTCACGAAACAGATCGAGAATCTGAGCCTGAATGGTTGCATCCAGCGCGGTCGTCGCCTCGTCGGCGATGATCACTTCGGGATGGTTGATAAGCGCAAGGGCAATCATGACCCGTTGGCGCAAACCACCGGACAACTCATGCGGGTACCCTTCGAGCCGCTCTCGCGGTGATGGGATGCCTACATCGTCGAGCGCTTGAAAGGCAAGTTCTGTCGCCTCGTTCTTGGATACCCGTTGATGGCGCATCACCGACTCGATCAGCTGGGAGCCAACGTTGCGGACTGGATTCAACCCAGTCATCGGGTCCTGGAAGACCATGCCGATATCGTTGCCGCGAACCCGACGCAGTTGGCTGACCGGCAGGTTGTCGATCCGCCGGTCACGGAGACTAATGGACCCTTCAATGATCTTGCCCGGTGCCGGGACGATGCCGAGCAAGCTCAGCGCCGTCATACTTTTACCCGAACCCGATTCGCCGACGAGACCTAGGGTCTCGCCCTGCCTCAAATCGAAGGAAACACTGTTGACCGCACGAAAGTCCGTCGGTTGCCCGGGTCGTGGGAACTCCACAACCAATTCATTGACTGACAGGATCGTGTCGCCAGACGCCGCTGTTCGTGCCGCATCAGCGACACTTTCGGTAGCCACAGTCATACTTCGACCGCCCGTGCGCGTTTGCGCGATAGCTCGGCAAATCCGTCGCCGATGAGGTTCAACGAGATCACCGCCAAAACGATCGCGCCAGCCGGCACAAACATCATCCATGGTGCGATGGTGAGATATTGTCGACTATCGGAAAGCATGTTGCCCCAGGACGGTGCATTGAGCGGAGCGCCCAGACCGAGGAACGACAGGGCGCTCTCGATAATCAGGAGAACAGCAAAGAAGAAAGCCCCCATGACGAGGATGGTCGGCCGCAAGCCCGGTAAGACGTGGAAAATCAGAATTGACCATTTGGAGACGCCGAACAGGCGCGCAGCAAGTACATACTCACGCGTCAAAAGACCTCGTGACTCGGCATATATCACACGCGCTACGGCGGTCCATGCAATGAACCCCATCGTCAAGGCCAACGGCCAGAAACCGCGTCCTACAACCGCGACAACGACGAGCGCTAACACCAGGAACGGCATGGCAATCATCGCCGCTATACCAAGCAGAACGATCGTGCGCACAACCCCGGTATACCAGGCGCCAATCAGACCAATAAACGTACCTATCACCGCCACGCAAACCACCGCGACGCCGGAAATGCCGAGCGACCAGGGCAATCCGCCCAGCACCCGGTAAAAGAGGTCGCGGCCAAGTTGGTCGGTTCCAAAGAGATGGAAGATTCCGTCGGGACCTGTGAGGCCCACACCCTTTAGGCGGAATCTTAAGTTACCGTCGAGGGACGACTCGTCGAGCACCATCCACTGGGCCAACAAAGCGATCACTATAAGCACGAAAAGCAGTATCCCAAGGTCCAGTTGCAGCGAACCGGTTCCAAGCTTGTTAAACCGAAATGCCGGAGCCGGTTTGTCTGTCGCGGTTGCTGTCGTCATGCGCGTTGCCTCCGCAGTCGAGGATCAATGAAGAGGAAGACAATGTCCGTAAGGGTAATCGCGAAATACACGAAGATCGCAATCATGAACACAGCCGCTTGGACGACCGGGAAGTCGAGAGTTTGAACAGAGGTCACCAGAAGCCGCCCGAGACCCGGCCAGGCAAAGATCACCTCGGTGATGATCGACCCGCCGACTAGGAATGAGACCTGTGCACCAATCAAGGCAGTGGCGCCAAGCATCGCGTTCTTAAGCGCATGGCGCCAAAGAAGGGTATTAAACCCTGCCCCGTTTGCCCGCGCCGTCCGGATGTAGTCTTCGCGCATGGCCTCGGCGACGTTCGCCGAGATCACGCGCACCACCTGCGGCGCCTGGAACGCGGCCAACGTGGTCGCGGGCATGATCCAACTCAATATTCCTTGGTTCCCGATCGAGGGTAGTAATCCCCACTCCACCGAAAACAACTGAATGAGCAAAAGCCCGGTGATATAGCCCGGTATCCCTTGGGCAACGAAAATGGCCGTTGCAGCCAATTTTCGCCCGGTTCGATCAGGTCGACTGCCGAGCCAAGCACCCAACGGTATCGAGATGATCAGGTTGGCGGTGAAAGCAATGATGACCAACGTGAAGCTAGTCGGGAGGCGTTCCATGACGAGGCCTAGTGCGTCTTGGGCATTCGCGAGTGAACTGCCAAAATCGAGCTGCACTAGCTTGAAGAGGAAGACGCCGTATTGAACGATGAGTGGCTTATCGAGGCCGTATTGCTTCCGGATTAATTCGAGCTGTTCCTGGTCGCCCGTTTCGCCTGCCATAACCGCGGCTGGGTCGCCCGTAAGGCGGAGCAAGAAGAAAAGCAGCGTGCTGATGAACATCAGCAAGAACAGAAGTTCCAAAATACGTTTGGTCAGCATCTGCGCGGTTTGCTTGGCGACCGGGATAGTCTCGGCGTCGTTTCTCTGCGTGTCGGCCGGCTGACCAGCCGGCGTCTTGGTGTCCGCAATATCGGTCACGAAATACCCCTCAGGAGAAGAGACGCGAAGACGTTGATCGTCCCGTCGAT
>JAPKDI010000170.1 GCA_026421105.1 Alphaproteobacteria bacterium
CCATGGTTTGTGAACGCGGTGGCCCGGATCGAGACCGACCTGAATCCAGCCAAGGTGCTGGCGGCCTTACACCGGATTGAAGCCGCCTTTGGACGCATCCGGCAGGAACGCTGGGAGGCCCGGATTCTGGATCTCGATTTGCTGGATTATGGCGGGCAGGTCCTGACCGACTTGCCACCTGCGCCTGAAATCCCTCATCCGCGCCTGGCGGGGCGGGCGTTTGTGCTGCTGCCCATGGCTGATATTGCGCCTGATTGGGTTCATCCGGTCACCAAACAGCCACTAGCGGTTCTTATCGAGGCGCTCGACCCGGCGCAGATCATCCGACCTCAGCCGACTACGCCAATGCCTTGAAATGGCTTACAAACCCTTGCGTTGTGCAGCGCAACCGCATATCTAAGAGAGGTGCACCAGTGCCCGGCTGGCGCGCCGATATCCAACTTGGAGTGCTAAATGGCCCGCGTCACCGTCGAGGACTGCGTCGAAATTGTCCCCAACCGCTTCGAGCTCGTGGTTCTGGCTGCGCAGCGCAGCCGTGAAATCTCCGCTGGCGCGCCGCTCACCATCGAGCGTGACGACGACAAAAACCCGGTCATCGCCCTGCGCGAAATCGCTGACAAAACGGTGCAGACCGGCGAACTTGATGACTCGCTGATCCTCAGCTTGCAAAAGCTAGTCGAGTCGGACGAGCCCGAGGAAGACGATATGGCGCTGCTCATGTCCAGCGACTGGACACCAGAGCCACAGCCGCCAGCCAAGCCCGACCCCGAATATGTCGAGGAAGAGGCGCGCAAGGCTCAGGTGCGGGCAAGTGCTGCGTCCGAGGGTCTTTAACGCCCGACTACGTCTCCTTCAGCCGACGAACGCTCGGCGTGGTGCCCTTTTGATGGCGTCATGTTGAATAACGCCGATCTCGTCGCCCGCGTACAACGCTACGACCCTGACGCCGACCTCGGTTTGGTTGCTCGGGCGTTTGATTTCTCGCTCGAAGCACATGGCGCGCAAACCCGCGCAAGTGGCGAGCCCTACTTTTCTCACCCGCTTGAAGTCGCCGGCATCCTGACCGAAATGCGGCTCGATGCCGCCTCCGTTGCGACGGGACTACTACACGACACGGTCGAAGACACCGTTGCCACGTTGGATCAGATCGGCGCCCAGTTCGGCGCTGAAATCGCCCAACTCGTCGACGGCGTTACCAAACTCACGATGCTCGAACATGTCAGGCCGACCCAGCGTTCGCGGGAAGCCGAGAACTTCCGCAAGCTTCTTCTCGCGATGTCAAACGATCTGCGGGTGTTGATCGTCAAGCTTGCCGACCGGTTGCACAATATGCGCACGCTCAGCTTCATCGGCGCGTCCGAAAAGCGGCGCCGCATTGCAGCCGAGACCATGGACATCTACGCGCCGCTGGCTGAACGCATCGGCATGCACGCCATCAAGGACGAACTCGAAGATCTCGCATTTGCCGAGCTCAACACCGAGGCCCGCGAGTCGGTCATCGGCCGCCTGGACTATCTGCGGGCCGAAAGCGGCGATGTCATCGTCAACATCACGCGAGAGCTCGAAAGCACCCTGACCGATGCTGGCCTCAAGGTTTCAGTCATTGGCCGTGAGAAACGGCCCTACTCGATCTGGCGCAAGATGGAGCGAAAGAACATTTCGTTCGAACAGCTCGCCGACGTCATGGCGTTTCGCATCCTTGTTGACGACGATGATGATTGCTACCGAGCGCTCGGCATTATTCATCGCGCCTACTCAACGATTCCCGAGCGCTTCAAAGATTTTATCTCGACGCCAAAGCCCAACGGCTATCGCTCGGTCCACACCACCGTCATGGGGCCGGAAAAGCTCCGTATCGAGATTCAAATCCGCACTAACGATATGAACGAACTCGCCGAGCACGGCGTTGCTGCCCATTGGCAATACAAAGATGGCGGCGGTATCAAAGAAAGCGCTCAGAAGTTCAGTTGGATTCGGCAGCTCCTCGAAATGCTTGAGTACGGCGGCCACCCGGAAGAATTCCTCGAGTACACCAAGCTCGAAATGTACCAAGATCAAGTGTTTTGCTTCACCCCGAAGGGTGGCGTTATTGCGTTGCCTCTTGGTGCGACCCCGGTCGACTTCGCATACGCCGTCCACACTAACGTGGGCGACTCCTGCGTGGGTGCCAAGGTCAACGGTCGTATCGGGCCACTGCGTACGACGTTGGGTAACGGCGATCAGGTCGAAATCATGAGGTCGACGGCGCAAACCCCGTCACCGACCTGGCTCAACTTTGTTGTTACGGGTAAGGCGCGATCGGCGATCCGCCGTTTTGTTAGGGTCCAACAGGATCAACAATATGTCGATTTAGGCACTGCCATTGTGCGCCGGGCCTTCGAGCAAGCCGGTCATACCCTTAACGAGAAGGCGCTTGAACGCGCGCTCACAGTGCTCAGCCTCAAAACTGAGGAGGAGCTTTATGCCCACGCTGGCCAGGGGTTCGTCTCGGGTAAAGAGGTCGTGCACATTGTCTTCCCGACGGAAAGCGAACGCCGCATTCCGAGTTTCGTTCGTGCCGCGATCCGCCGCGTGCGTGCCGACAAGAACGTCGAGAAAGCGATCCCGATCAAGGGCCTCATCAAGGGCGTCGCGGTACACTATGCCGATTGCTGCCATCCGCTGCCGGGCGATCGCATTGTCGGTATCCTCACTGAGGGCAAAGGCGTGCGCATTCACACCATCGATTGCGAGACGTTGCGAAGTTTAAGCAGTTCGCCCGAGCGCTGGCTCGATGTATCATGGGACGTCGGCCCGGACAGCAATGACGTCCACTTGGGCCGCATCAAAGTTACCCTGTCTAACGAGCCCGGCTCGCTCAACGCTCTGACCGGTGTAATTGCCAAGAACAATGCCAATATTACTAATCTCAAGGTCAGCGATCGCTCCGCCGATTTCTTCGAATTTATCGTCGATGTCGAAGTCCGCGACGTGAAGCACATGAGCGGCATGATCGCGGCGCTCCGCGCCGATGAAGGTATTCACAAAGTGGACCGCGTACGCGCATGACCCGAGACGAAATCTTGCAGCACTTCCGCGATGCGGGCGCCTTGCTCGAAGGCCACTTCCTGCTCAGCTCGGGTCTGCACAGTCCGGTCTATCTGCAATGTGCCCGGGTGATGATGGATGCGCGCCGCGGTGCCGCCTTGTGCCGCGCGCTGGCCGACAAAATAACAACTGAACTTGGTGCTGGTGCCATCGACCTCGTGGTCTCTCCGGCAATGGGTGGAGTCGTCGTCGGTTACGAACTCGCACGACAACTCGCGGTCCGGTCTATTTTTACCGAACGTGTCGACAGCAGTTTCGCCCTGCGCCGCGGCTTCGACATTCCCGCCGGCGCGCGCGTCATTATGGCCGAAGACATCGTCACCACCGGAAAAAGCAGTCGCGAGTGCATCGCGTGCATTACCGATTACGGCGGCACCGTCATTGGTGCCTCCTGTCTGATCGACCGGAGCGACGGCGAGGTCGATCTCGGCGTCCCGTTGATCGCGCTCACCGGTTATAAGGTCCCAGCCTTTGCTGCGGACGCGCTACCGCCAGAGTTGGCCGCCATGCCTGTCGTCAAACCCGGCAGCCGTGATCTAAAGTAAGCCGATGCTGTTCAAACCCCGCACGCCGCGCACCATTCTCTATCGCGCCCGCAATATCATTTGGCCGCGCGCGGGTTGGGGCCGCACGTTTTCGTATCTGCGCCACCGCGTGGCCCGTTTGCCGGGCTCGCCCGAGAGCATTGCGATTGGCCTGACGTGCGGCATTGCGGTTTCGTTCACGCCGTTGATAGGCTTTCACCTGATTGTTGCGGCGTTGATCGCGTGGGTGCTTGGCGGCAACCTCTTCGCGTCTGCGCTCGCCACGGCGATTGGCAACCCATGGACTTTCCCAGCGATTTTTCTATGGGATATTCAACTTGGCCATTGGATCTTGGGCAAAGACGATGCGATCCCTGAAGGGATTACCGAATCAACAATTTTCGACAACGTGATGGATGTATTTATCCCAACACTGGTCGGTAGCTTACCCACCGCGTTGGTCGTCGGGTTCATCTCTTACTATCCGCTCAGGTACGTCATCCGTTCTTACCGGACCACACGGCGCCACCGGATGGAACGGTTGGCGCGCCAGCGCATGATCCGGCGCAAAGGTATGA
>JAPKDI010000006.1 GCA_026421105.1 Alphaproteobacteria bacterium
CCTACCCCACGAACACGTTACCGCTCACGGTAAAAAACTGTTGGGCAACTCGTTGAAAGTACTGCCTAGTACCCACACGTCGCCCCCGGTAGGCTGCAAGCATAGCGACCTCAATTGGTGTACCGATGGTAGAGCCTAGTCATGATGGCGTCGGATCCCGGCAGCCAGTTCTTAAAAGTTTTTAGGCACCTTGAGTTCGACTGTGAGAGCAAGCGAAAGTGAAGGCGCCAAGACACCGCTTCGGCTGACCACGCTCGCAGCCTATGGGCTGCCGAGCCTGCCGACCACAATCCTGACGTTTCCACTCTTTGTCCTGCTCCCGACTTTTTACGCCCAAGACCTCGGCCTCGGCCTCGGCCTCGTCGGCGTCATTCTTCTGGGCTCCCGTATTTGGGACGCCGTGTCCGATCCCCTAGTCGGCGTTCTTAGCGACCACATCAATACCCCTTGGGGGCGGCGAAGGCCTTGGATGGTGGCGGGCACACCGATCGCACTGGTCAGCTTGTGGTTCCTTTTGGTGCCAGGCGAAGGGGTTGGTGGTCAGTACCTCTTGGGCTGGACTATTGCGCTCTACATCGGCGGCACGATGATTCTCATTCCGTACAACGCTTGGGGCGCGGAGATTTCCGGGCACTACCATGAACGGACACGCGTTACGTCGTTCCGAGAGATTTTTGTGTTGGCCGGCGGCATTACGGCGGCCGTACTAGTTGCAGTCTTGCAAAGTGACCGCGCCGAAGCGCTCCGGATCACGGCAATCATTGTGATCGTCACGTTGCCCATCGCGGTGGGCTTTGCAGTGCTCTTGGTGCCGGACCGCCCCACCTCACTCGAGCAACGCCTCACTTTTGCACGGGCGCGTGCAGCGGTACAAAGCAATAAGCCGTTTCAACGCCTGGTCGCAGCCTTCTTTCTAAACAGCGTCGCAAATGGCTTCCCAATCACGCTCTTCTTGCTTTTCGTGCAGCACAATCTCCGTGCAGACGACACGATGTTGAGTTTGATCCTGGCCACCTACTTCGTCATGGCGCTCGTTAGCGTGCCGTTTTGGCTGCATCTCACTAAGCGCTATGGAAAGCATCGTGTGTGGGTGGCCGCGATGATTTTAGTCTGCTGCTTCTTTATTTGGGTGCCGCTGTTGGGCGAGGGTGATGCCTGGTGGTTACTGATCATCTCGCTCTTTACCGGATTTGGTCTTGGTGCGGACCTCGTCCTGCCACCGGCGATGCAGGCCGATGTTGTTGATTTGGATGAACTGCGACACCGGGAAAAACGCACAGGCATCTTCTTTGCGGTTTGGTCGATCGCACTCAAGCTTTCGCTGGCGCTCGCCGCCGGCATCGCGTTCCCAATACTCGAGTTCGTCGATTTTCAGCGCGACGTCGGCGACAACCTTCCCGGAGCGCTCCTGACCCTTGCGATTCTCTACGCGATTGTGCCGGTGGTCTTTAAGTTGGCCGCCATCGCGTTGGTTTGGGGTTTTCCCCTTACCGCCGCCAAACAAGCGCAGATTCGTCGCCTGATTGCCGCCAAGGACCGACGGCGCACCGCCGCAGCCTAGCCTAATTTAGAGCGCGAGGCGCCGGCGGATTATGCGCAACACGCTCCCCAACAACGGCACATGCTCGTAGAGCTGAGATGCGGCATCCCAATGGTCGAGGTGCGCGGCCACCTTTCCGGACTGGTCAAAATGGACTTCGGTCATGCCCTCAATCGAGAAAGATTTGCCGTTCTTCTTGCTCTTGAAGCGAAAGACCCAACGCAGATAACTGTTCGAACCAGATAACGCGTTGTCGACTACCTCGAACGTCGGCTCGGCCACCTCTTCGAACATTTTGGAAAAGATGCGCACGATCTGGTCTTGCCCCCGCACATCGTTGAAGGGATCGCGGAAACGCACATCGACAGCGCACAGGTCTCTCAGTTCGTCTAGGTTGCCAGGTGCAATTCGTTTGAAATAGGACGCGTATGCCGCGGCCTTCGCCCCAATATCTGTCATTCAGCTTCTGTCAGGCTCGTGCCCGTGTATCCGTCGGTGAGGACATATTCAATGTCAGCGCCTCGTGCTAGAAACGCCAACTTCACCCACTCTCCTCCGGGCGTGTACCAAACAGTCTGGTTGAGATCGCCGGTGACGTCATAGCGTCGTGCCTCGATCGACTGGCCATTTGCCAGGACCACCGGCTCGATGTCGCCCTCCTCCAAATCGATTTCGAGCAAGATGCCGCGCTGCGTGTCGAACCAGCGCAAATTCTTGAGAATCTCAGAGTTCCAATAACTCGTGGGAATGATCGCAGTCGTCAGGACCCTCTTTTCCGCAAGTGTCTGCACGTGGAACCCATCCGCCCTTTTTTCCGCACGAACCTCAAATGGTTTCCCATTGTCATCGGTATCGGTGGTGACCGACACTAGTCGGCCGCCCCGCCACACTTCACGGTTCGTGTGACCGTAGCGAAACACAGTTAAGAAACCGATTTTGACCAGAAGGCTTACCTCGATGTCGACGTGGGTTTCGCCGTCGACTTCGCGAAAGGTGATGATATGCCGCCCGATCAGCTTGTCGCCTCGCATGATGTCAAACGCGAGTTTGCCCTCATAGGGCTCCTTGCTCATGGTCGGCGACGCGAGCAAGAAGATACCGGCGATCAATACGGTGGCGCTGAGTAGTCCCCATGGCGGTATCGATAATCCCAGCAACCGGCGCATCGTTCCTTTATCCTTTCGATCCTAGCGTTCGTAGCTTGTCAAAATAGTAACCCACGAAAGAGCTGTATAGAGGCATTTATGGCGGAACAGCGCTTTAGAAAAGCTTGGGTCGTTGGTGCAAGCACCGGCATTGGGCGGGCCCTAACCCTCGAGTTGGCAAAACAGGGTGTTGATGTTGTGGCGAGCGCGCGCGGCTCGGCGGCACTGGCGGAAGTCGTCGCTACGGGCGCCGCTCTGCCAGGATCAATCCAAGCGTTGGCGTTTGACGTTACAGATAACAATGCAACTGGCACGGCGCATCACGACGCCACCACCCTGCTGGGCCAAATCGATTTGTGTGTTTCGTGTGCCGGCACGTACACGCCGTTTGGCGCTCAAGATTTTAGCGCGGAAACGTTCCGACGGATGGTTGAGGTCAATCTTATGGGCAGCGTCCATGTGCTCGAAGCCGCAATGCCCGACATGATCGCGCGCGGGTCCGGTCACATTGCTGTTGTCTCCTCGGTCGCCGGCTACCGTGGCTTACCCGCAGCGTCAGCATATGGCGCAACGAAGGCTGCCCTCATTAATATGTGCGAGTCGCTCAAGTTCGATCTCGATCAAGCTGGGGTCAAACTGCAGTTGGTTGATCCGGGATTCGTTGAAACGCCACTTACCGCGCTGAACGATTTTAAGATGCCGTTTTTGATGAAAGCAGACGCTGCGGCAAAGGCCTTCTACCGCGGGCTGTTGTCAGACCAATTCGAGATCACATTCCCGAAACGCTTTGCCTGGCAGTTAAAGCTCTTGCGCTGCCTGCCGTACGCCGCATATTTCCCTCTGGTCCGGCGCTCGACCAAACGCCTGTCTAAGACTTGACCAAAGCGATCTGCAATACGTCGATGCCGCGGGCCCGAAAGCTCCCCTCGCAACTCGCGAGATAGAACACCCAAAGCCGGCGAAAGCGTTCATCAAAACCCATGGTGCGAATACGCGGCCATGCTGCGAGAAATTTTTCGCGCCACTCCTCCAATGTTCGGGCGTAGTGTGCTGCAAATCCGTCATCTTGGAGCCACTTAAGCCCGACACGATGTGCATGTTCGCGCAACGCGCCCCGGCACGGCAACATGCCGCCCGGGAAGATGTACGTTTGAATGAAGTCAGCTCGGCGCCGGTAATGGGCAAAATTCTCATCCCGCGTTGTAATCGCTTGAATCGCAACGCGACCACCACGGCGAACACAGCGCGCAATCTGATCGAAATATATCGGCCAATAGGTTTCACCCACCGCTTCAATCATCTCGATCGATACCACATGGTCGAACGTGTCTTCGACGTCACGATAGTCGCATAGGCGTATCTCGACTAGGTCCGACAATCCGGCACGGGCAATCCTCTGCTCGGAAAATTCAAACTGCGCGGGCGAAATGGTGATGCCCGTGACCGCGACACCACGGCGTGCGGCAAACTCTGCAAAGCCGCCCCAACCACACCCGATCTCCAGAATCCGTTCGCCTGGCTTGGCGGCAACCAATTCAAGCAACCTTGCGTACTTCGACGACTGCGCGTCTTCCAGACTTTTGCCGTCTTCCGGGTAGACCGCCGACGAATAGGTCATAGAGGGGTCCAACCATTGGGCGTAGAAGTCGTTTCCAAGATCGTAATGGGCAGCGATGTTGCGACGGCTTCCGGTCTTGGTGTTGCTGCGCCAATTGTGCCGAATGCGATCAGCGACACGTTGCCAGAACGTACCCACCCGGCGATTGACCGCGTTGCGGGTCACCAACTCGACAAAGGTCGGGAGGTCTGGGCTTTCCCAATCGCCATCAAGGTAAGCTTCGGCAAAGCCAAGACTGCCGCGAAAAACCAAACGCCGAACCGCGCGCCATCGCCGCAAGACAATGGTGCCCTCTGGGCCGGCCGCAGCTCCGCGGATCGTACCCGTGGCACCGCTCGGGAGAGCGTAATTCAAGCTGCCGTATCGAAATCCGCGCTGAAAGCCCCGCACGAACCGACGATAGATCCATGGAATCCCGTCCGTATCTGCGCTCCTAGTGGTATCATTCATGGGCATCAAAACCGCGGTTCTTTTTATCAGCGAGCAGCTGCGCCGAATTCGGGCGTTTGATTTGTCGAGTGATTGTCGACCTCTAGCCCCGCTGTATCAATGGGGCCCTGAAACGATACTTCGCAGGGCGGCCGTTCAGGACGTTTTGCGACCGGGACGCCCTTTCGCCAAAGCCGAAGAGCCTCCCAATGGATCGCAGCAATGACCTTCAGCGTCATCAAAGGATGGCTTAAAACTGCGCGAACCAGGGCAACGTTGGAGAGCGCTTGGCGGTGACCATCAAACGTCGCAACTAGAACCTCACCCTCACAATCGAATTCTCGGATGCCGATAGCGTAGCGTTCGCCCGGCGGGTGCACTTTGAAGTCATATCTATGATCAACGGGATTGAAGGGCGAGACAAAAAGCTTCTTCGCACAAGACTGATGGATTGGCCCTGCTTCAGCCGCCGGTGAGACCGGCAAGAGATAGGTGTGGCGATCACCAAACGTGTTGCTAACCTCATGCAAAATTGCCTCAAGAGTGCCGTCGTTCGTGTAGCAGTAGTAAACACTCAAAGGATTGAAGACGTATCCCCATAAGCGCGGGTAGCACTGGATGAAGATCGGGCCGTCTGCCACAAATCCAGCCCGTTTCAGATGGGTGCGCACCCAACCATTCAGATCACCTGCCCCGTCGCCATGATCTCGCTCGTGAAAGCTCAACACATTAAAACGATTGATCGAGAAAAAGCGCAGCGCCTTCGCGCGCACCTCCAGTGCATCGAGCTCAATAAAGAGCGAAAAGACACGGTAGACGAATTTGTGCCGAACGGGCTTGAGCCGAGCATGCATCACTTTGCCGACATAGAAGCAAGACTCGGGAACCCTGGTCATGCGGCAGCCGATTCGAAGATTCTGAAAGGTTCGCTATCGATGGCGGCCCACGGTGTTTCGGCACCCAGCGACCGGGCAACACGGATACCCGACTTGAATGCATCTTCGTGAATTCCAAAGCCGCAGTAGGCGCCGCAAAACCACGTTTTGCGGGCGCCCTGGATCGATGAGAGGGCATTCTGCGCCCCAGGAGTATCGCGAGAGAACATCGGATGTTCGTATTCGAAACGGCCGAGAACGCGCTCCGATTGTGGTTCCACCCAGGGATTCAGCGACGAGAACACAGTTGCGCTTGGATCGATGTTCTGCAAACGATTCATCCAATACGTGACCGGCACGGGCCGGCTCGGGTTCATGCCCGTGCGCGCTTGATAATTCCAACTGGACCAAGCGGCCTTCCTCTTAGGCATTTGAGTCTCGTCTTGGTGTAAAATCACTTCACTTCGGGCGTAGGGAAATGCCGCGAGCGCCTGTTGCTCGGCGGCGTCACGATCATCACCCAAAATGTTCAAAGTCTGATCCGCATGAGTCGCAAACACGACCTCGTCAAACCCTTGCTCGTCGGCAGCCGTTATTACCGTTACACCACTGGGCATCCGTCGCACCGAACGAACCGGCACGCCGAGGCGAATAACACCCGAAAAATCTGCGGCTAGTCTCGAAACATAAGCGCGACTACCGTCCTTTACGGTGCGCCACTTTGGTCGATCGCGAAAACGCAACAACCCGTGCTCATCGTAAAACCGGATAAAACTTGCGGCGTCGAATTCGAGAATTTGGTCCACGGGAGTGGACCAAATCGCCGACGCCATGGGAAGGATATGCAAGTACCAATAGGTCTTCGAGTACCCGCCTTGCTCAAGAAGCGCGCGCACCGAAAAATCTCGCGCGATACCGCCTTCTAACACTCGCGAGGCATGACGGTAGAACCGGACGATATCGACCAGCATGCGCAGGAACTGCGGTCTCAACAGGTTGGCAGGTTGGCAGAACGGGCCGCCAGGCAACGGGCTCGCGTATTCAAACTTGCCGCCATCGAGCGATACCGAAAACGACATGTCACTCGGCTCAGTCGGTACAGCCAGTGTCTCGAACAATTTGACCAGGTTCGGATAGTTGACGTCGTTGTAAACGATGAAACCGGTGTCGACCGCGATCGACCGGGCACCAATCTGGACATCTACAGTATGACTATGACCGCCGAGACACGGCGCCGCTTCGTATAGCGTGACCTGATGTTGCTTGGACAACAACCACGCACAGCCGAGGCCTGCGATGCCGGCGCCCACCACGGCGATGCGGCGACCGCTGGAATGTCGGGACGGAGCAGAAATCTTCAAATCGTCAACCTCCGACTGGGGTTCTAGCGGTCGAGGCCTATGTCCTCAACCGCCAAATTGAATACTCAGCACCCAGCAAAGCGGATGCCGGGGCGGGGAACTTAAGTCCCGCTAAGATCGCCAGTGGAGGCAGCATGTTAGCGACGATCCCAGTTCCGGTTGGAGTATCCCGTTGGTGGGCCTGATGGCAGCTTGGGTGAGCCTTGACCGTTTGCTGATTCCGGGTGTGCGTTGGTACCTGCGCCGCAGGGTAAACCGCGTATTCAACGATCCAAATCAAAGTTTGCAGCTTCGTATTGAGTCGTTCCGACTGACCCGCCGAGCTGTGTTGATCGACCGCCCGACCTACGACCCAGAAAACATTCAGGCCTCTAAAGCTAAGGCCGAAGCTAACGGCAAGCCCCGCGAGGCCATGGTGCAGGAAGTGGAGCGCTATGCCCGTGAGATCGTCCCGTCATTCAACTTTCCGTGAGGAGTATTGGTTCGTTCGGCAAGTAGCATGCCCGCGATAAGGGGCTACCTCGGGCGAGCACTACATTTGCGTTGTCGAAGACCGTGCGCTTTCTCGGGCATCAAATAGGATTATTCGCTCGGCGGCGTTGGCACCGGTTCGGCTATACCTGCGTCAACGTCGGCGCACCGACCCCCATGACAGAGTCCCTCGCCTCAGCGGGCCCTCTGTTTGGGCCTGGAGACGGTCCAGAGCGGTTCGAACAAATCGAAACGCTTGGCCGCCATTTGATGGATGCTGTGGGCGCAGTCATCCCGGTCACGCCGGGCACGCTGGTCTCAACCGTTCTCCTCGCAAAAGGCAATCAGCCGGTCAGCTAACTTGAAATCAAAGCGTCGGTATTCACGCTATTGAAATCACTTGAAGCGGGCGCCGCCCAGGTCTATTTGCCACGAGCAGACCGCGACCATGCCGTCGGTGTGGGGCTCCAGATGCTTACGTTGCGCCATATGATCGTGAAAGAGGTCGGCCTTTGACAGCGTCAACCAAGCCGCCCGTCAGCTACTAAGCCAATGCGATCGCCCATCTTCCTGGGGCGCAGATCACCGAGTGAGTGGTTCCGTCAGACCGACGCGCGCCGATCGATCGTCTTCGTTGTGACATCGTCCGCCCCGAGGGCGCGCGCCACATGGACCGCGACATGGTCCGGCCTCGAATCGCCACAGGAGAATATATCCAGCGCGATATAGCCGTACTCCGGATAGCTATGAAACGCGGCATGGCTCTCGGACAAGATGTAAAACCCGGTCACACCGGACGCCTCTCCCGGAAATTTATAGCTCTGCTCCCCCAGAATCGTAAAGGATTGAGCCTCTAGGGCCTCTTTTAACGTGCCCATAAGCAGGGATTCATCCATCAGGAGTTGGGAATCGATGCCACTGAGATCTCCGACCACGTGAGTCCCGATATCGATACGGCGCGAAATCGACGGTTCCGCGAGTTTGAGAGCTTCCAATGGCTTCTCCCTGATGGACCCGGTTTGCCCGAGCTCCCCAACGCCAAGGCGATACAATTCAGAATAGCGAAAGACGCCCCCATTCTATGATGGGTGAGCGCCTCCGAGGGATGCGAGATAGAGGCTTCTGCCTAGAGGCGCAACAAGATTCTTGACCTACCGGACGACGTAGGTGCGCCAACAACAGAGGGAAACCGCAGCTAGCCTCGAAAGGCCTCAGCATAGCGCCGCAAGTCGGCAAGAAGGTCTGCATCAGTGATGATTCGTGGCACCTTATTCTGACCGCCAAGTTTGCCGCGACGCTTCATCCAAGCTGCGAACGTGCCGGGCCGCGCTACGAAGAGGTGAGGCAGCCCCACACCGAAATCGCCAGATCGGTGCGCTCGATAGTCGTCATTGTCGTCCTGCAATGCACTATCGACGAGGACCATAAATTGCTCTGGCTCGGGCACGGAACTGTCGGCTTGAAACTCGAGCACAAACACATGGTGCCCCTGGGCCCCCTCCTCCTTGGGTACCACTGCCCCGGCCGCGTAGTCAGACACCGCACACCCCATTGCCGCGCATGCATGCGAGATGGCCCGGTCCAGTTCCGACACAATGAGGTGCTCGCCGAAGGCGGACAACATCTGCGTAGTACGTCCGGTAACAACAATCCGCGCGTTCGCCCGGTCGACGAAACGCACCGTATCGCCGATGAGATAGGACCAAAGACCGGCACATGTGGACACCGCAATCGCGTAGTCAACGTTCTCTTCTACGGTCTCGATCCAGTGCCGCGTCGGCATCGCCGATCCCAGTTCAGCCACAGGCACGAACTCAAAGAAAATGCCGTGATCGAGAGAAAGGCGGAGCCCGTCATAGGGTCCAGCGTCGGCCACTGCCACGAACCCCTCGCTCGCCGCATAGGCCTCGCGAACATCCGTCGTCGCGCGGGTAAGAAGTCGATCGAAGTGGGCGCGATAGGGCGCGAAACTCACGCCGCCGTGCACCAACAAATCAAGTTTGGGATAGACATCCGTCAACGAGGTGCCCTGCGCACTCGCCAACACCTGGTCCAGAAATAGAAGAAGCCAGCTCGTCGTGCCGGCAATTGCCCGAATGGGTTCACTGCGCGACTGGCGGACGAGCAGTGCCACCTTTTCTTCCCAGTCTTCGATAAGGGCAAGGTCCGGCGGTGGGAAATAGCGCGATCGCGCATACCAGGGCACCTCGGCCGCCATGATCCCGCTGAGGTCGCCACTGCGTACGCCCGGCGCTTCTTCTGCAAGACGGGTACTGCCACCCAGCATGAAGCTTTTGCCGGACAAAATACGGCTACCTGGGGCGGCGCGTAAGTGAAACGCGTAGAGGTCGATCGCCGCTCTCGCATTACTTCGGACCATTGCCCGGCTCACAGGAATGAACTTGCTGCGCCCGGTCGTTGTCCCGGAGGTGAGCGCAAAATAAGGAATACGACCGGGCCAAGAGACATCTACGAGGTTGGGGAAGACGGCCGACCAATAGTCCGACCAAAACTCTTCAAATGACCGTAATGGGACGTGCCTCTGAAACGTCGCTACATCGGCTATCCCAGAAAACGCATGATCGCGACCGAACGTTGTGTCTTTAGCGCGATGGAGAAGACGGGCGAGCGTGGCGCGCTGGCTCGCCGCTGCATCCAGCAGGAGCGCATTGAGACGGTACCGGGCAAAAGCGCGGAGTAAGGGTGTGGCATCGAACATTGGTGATCAGCCGCCCGGATCAACAAACTTGATCACCTCCTCAGAAAATCTCTTTGGATCGGTCCAACAAACCTGAGGCTGGGCCTGCGGCAGGAATATTTCTCGTGCGCCGGCTACCAGGTTTGCAGCGTTCCTGTTCTCGAGCGCCAATTTGTCGTGCTCAGCATTGATGAACAGAGTGGGCACATCGAGCCCGCGCAACGTTGTGGCAAGGTCATAGCCGGCGACCGCCAGGAGTCCCCAATGATATCGGTCATAGACCCGCAGGGTTTCCGAGACGGCCATCTGGACTTGGTCGAGATCGCTGCCGGCACCATAGTTCTCCACCCGGCTCTCCCAGACCTGGTGTAAATGTCCTCCTCCGGCGTCTAAGGAAGGCTCACCAAGGCGTTCGGCAAACATCTTCAATCGCGATTCGCTTAAGAGCGGCGTTCCAGACAAAACTAAGTGGGTCGCACGCCCACCGAGTTGTAGCGTCACCTCAGCGGCGATTGCTGCCCCGGTCGCAAAGCCGCAAACTGCGATGCGCTCCAACCCGATCGCGTCCATCGCCGCCAAAAGCTGCGTCGCGTATCCCGCCACCGACGGCGAACCGGTCGGTGGCGTCGACCCGCCGTAGCCCGGGGTATCGAACGCATATGCCTGTAATCGGGTGCCGAGTTCAGGCAAAGCCCGCTCGTACATCCGTGATGAAAGCGGGGTTTGGTGAAAGCATGCCAATGCTGGACCGCTATCTCCGGCGTAGCGGTAGTGAACTTGGTAGCCCCCTAAGTTGGCGTAGGCGCAACGGCTGTCGGTGTCCATTTACCCAGCGTGTCATTGGGGTACCAGCGGATGCAAGGACTAGATGGTCTGGAACTGATCCATGCGCTCACCGAGCGCCGCGATGACGCCGTCATACTTCATACCGTCGACGCGCACTTTATATACTTTTGTGTACGCAACCGTCGCGCCGTTGAGATCAGATTGGCATAGATCCCTTCTAACGAGCTTGCCTCCTTTGCCGGCGCCCCAATACTGAACGAACCGGCTCCATCTGAACGCTGGTCAGCACTGCACCACGCACCGTCGCGCCAGAAAGAAAGGCGTGCGAGAGATCCATAGCGCTTAAGTCAGCGGCGGCCAGCGCTGCCCGACGGGCTTTTCGCATAACATTGGCTATGAATCGAAAATTTGCATCAATTGTGGGTAAGCTTGGAATCAGTTGCCCAGGCCTCGGAGCCAGCCGAACCCTTCATTTGCGCGCTAGGATGTAGTCGCATTTCCTTTTTTCGTGCGGGGTCACTATGAGCAGCCAGAGCGCAACCCAGATCCGCGACTCCCTCGACCATCCAATCATTGATGGCGACGGCCACATCGTTGAGATCCTGCCCCTTTTTCTCGACTACCTACGGCAAGTTGGTGGCCAGGCCTTGTCCGACCGGTATCGCGCGATTCACGAAGCAAACAGCCCCTATCACGACGACGCGGAAGGCTGGTACGCGCTCAGCCCCGAAACGCGGCAAAAGAGACGGTTGATGCGACCACCCTCATGGCTGGTCAATACGGCCAACGCCCGTGAGCGCGCGACGACAATGCTGCCGAACCTCATTCGGTCGCGGATGGACGAGTTCGGCATCGACTTTGCCATCATGTACACCTCGGTCGGCATCCCGATTTCATCAAGTGACGACGACGATCTCAGGCTCGGCGGGTGTAGGGCGCTCAACCTGATGTATGCCGATCTTTTCGATGCCCACAAGGACCGGATGACACCGTCTGCGGTCATTCCAATACATACGCCCGACGAGGCGATCGCAGAAATGACCTACGCAGTGCAAGAGCTCGGCCTCAAAACGGTCACCATTCCCGGGTGCGTTCGTCGACCGATGGAAGCGGCCGGTGGCAATAAGCACGCGGTCTGGATTGACCCGCTAGCCGTCGATAGCCTGTACGACTACGACCCAGTTTGGGCCAAGTGCCTGGAACTTGGAGTCGCACCGGCGACGCATCACAACGGCATGGGCGCCGGTTGGGGTGCGCGCGGCACGACTACCAATTTTATGTACAACCACATCGGACATTTCGCGGCTGGCGCCGAGGCCGCCTGCAAAGCGCTCTTCATGGGCGGTGTAACAAAAAGATTTCCTGACCTGCGCATAGCATTCCTCGAAGGCGGCGCCGGTTGGGCCCTCAGCCTGCTGAACGACGTTGTCGAACATTGGGAAAAACGGAACGTCAACGCACTGCGTCAAGTGACCGACCCTGCTCTCCTGGACCGTAACGAGCTCGCGGGCTATTTCCATCGGTACGGCGGCGACCTCGTTAACGCCGTGGGTGATGACAGCCTACGTGACAGTATTTTCGCGAGCCCTCTCGGCGGCGAGACCGCCGAGGATGTCGATGACTGGGGAGCAATTGGTCTCACGAACAAAAACGATATTGGAGAGCGCTTCCTGCCCAATTTCTTTATCGGCTGTGAGGCCGACGACCGCATGAACGGTGCTGCGTTCGACCCCCGCCTTAATCCGTTTGGTGGCAAGCTAAACGCTTTTCTCGGTTCGGACATTGGGCATTGGGATGTGCCAGACCCAACGAAGGTCATTCCCGAAGCGTGGGAGTTGGTCGACAAGGGGCTGCTGACCCCGGAGGATTTTCGCGCGTTCACATTCGAGAATGTCACGCGCCTTCACACCCAGATGAATCCGAACTTCTTTAAAGGAACGTCTGTCGAGGATGCGGTAGCCGCCGTTTAGATCACCCGGGCACGCGGCGTGCTAGTCTTCGCGCATTCAAATGGTCGGGACCTCAGAGATGAAACTTTATTACACGCCGCTAAAGGGACTCATCCACAAGGTTCAAGTCGTCGCGATCGAAAAGGGCCTCTACGATTCGATCGAAGCCCGGCCGTGCATTCCATATGAACAATGGGATGAACTCACCGCTGCCAACCCGCTCTCCAAGGTCCCAACGTTGGTGTTAGACAATGGAACGCCGATCTACGGCGGTCACGTCATTTACGAATATTTCGATTCGCTCAAACCCGAACCGCAGCTCTTCCCTCGTGACGGCGCCGCGCGCTGGACCGAACTCACACGGCTCACGCTCGGCGACCACCTGTTCGATCTATCGAGCCAGCGTCAGTTTGAGATCAATCGTCCCGATGATCATATCCGCCCGGAGTATCGCGATCGGATCGAAGCCGCCATCAAACGCGGTCTTGATCGGGTCAACGCCGATTGTGCCGACTATGCCGGCCTAACTGTCGGACAAATATCGATAGCCTGTGCCTTGAAATACCACGATTGGCAGCATGAAAGAGGTATCTTACCTTGGGATTGGCGCGACGAACGCCCCGCCATGCTGGCTTGGTACGACCGGTTCACTGATCGGCCGTCGTTCGTACCGCGCGACGATGAAATCGTCGACCGCCCGATCCTGCCGATCAAAGACCGGAGCTAATTAAGCCACGTCCCAGACTGGTGCCAAACCCGGCGGACTGAGAAGGCGGCCATCCGGATGGGCCAATGCGTCGACTCGCTTCATCTCGTCCGCCGACAGCTCGAAATCGAGAATACCGATGTTCTCGTCGGCATGCCTTTCACTCCCCGTACGCGGGATAGCTATCACGCCGTCCTGCTGATAGAGCCAGCGCAATGCTACCTGACCCGGTGTTTTGCCGTGCGGATCACCAATCGCCCGAAGCGTTTCATCGTCGAAGACCTTGCCGCGGGCATTTGGCATATACGCGGTCAGCGACATGTCGCGTTCACGGACCACGTTGAGTACCGGCCCTTGATTGACGTAGGGGTGGTACTCGACCTGGTTGTTGACGAGCGGCACCTCGGTTGCAGCCCAAGCGTCGCTAATCAGCGTTACCGTGAAGTTGCTCACCCCAATATTTCGCGCCAAGCCGGCACGATGCACCGCGTTGAGAGCCCGAACCGTCTCATCCAACGGACGGTCGAATTTTGGCCAATGGAGGAGGAGCAGGTCCACGGCGTCGACCCTGAGCTTCGTCAAGCTTTCTTCAACTGATTTCTGGAGCGGCCCGTCGCCAAAATTGTCGGGCCACACTTTTGTCGTCAAAAAGACGTCTTCTCGCTGAACACTTGCGTTGCCGATGGCCTCACCGACCTCGGACTCATTGCCGTACATTTGCGCCGTGTCGATGTGGCGATACCCCGCATTCAAAGCATGGGCGACCA
Source organism: Alphaproteobacteria bacterium (assembly GCA_026421105.1). The sequence continues at coordinate 14,346 of JAPKDI010000006.1, forward strand.
TGCGCCGCGCGTCGTCGTTCTTTAGCGGAAATGTACCGAAGCCAAGTTTCGGAATGACTGCCCCATGCGCATTCACCACGTCCATTCGCATTCTCCAAAAAAAGGGCCCCCACCCGGTCGGGCTTAAAAGAATATCGTTAGCGCTAGCGCGTCGCACTCAGCATGAAATAGTCGCCCTTCATCGCATCATTGATCGGCGCTTCGAGCCCGCCGCGGGGCTTGTAGTGCGATGGGATGTAGGACTCAAGAATTCTATCCTGGCCGAACCCCGCATCGCGCGCGGCGGCGACAAGGTCGATATCGCACAATGTGCCAAAGAACGGCTCGTTGTTGAAATGCGCATCCCACTCTTGCTGGTATTGATCATAGATGTTGTCACCAACGAACCGTGCATCTAGGTGCATCATGATGCCGCCAGGTCGCAGCAAGCGAAAGCACTCCTTATAGATACGCGGCAGCGCCTTGGTAGAAGTCTCATGCATCATGATGTGCGATACGACCACATCGAACGAGCCGGGCTCGAAAGCTGTGTGTTCAGCATTCATTTGATGGAAGTGGACCGTCTTGTCCATTGCTTCAGCCCGAGCATGGGCGTAGCGCAAACACGGCGCCGCGACGTCGATGGCGTGGATTTTTGCGTCGGGATACTCGTCGCACCAAGCCAACGTGGAATGACCAATCGTGCAGCCTAGGTCTAGCACCCGATTTACCGTCATATCGCGATGGTTGCGCTGCAACCATCGCGCCGCTGAGCGACCGAAGTCATCGTTGTTCGGGCCCATCGCGCCCATAAGGTACATGTGTACCGTGCGGTCATATTCAGCGCCCGCGAAGATGTCGTCCTCTACGTGCAGTTCGGAATGGTAGCCACCTGGCTTGCAGTGGATGTTCACCGCGGCATGGTAACTCGGGATCTTCAGCACCGGATCAAGTTCCACGGTGCCGCGCCGGCCGACGTAGGCCTTAGCACGCCCCTGCAGTGCTGGTAGTTGCCGCTCGACGCTCGGGCCGACCGATTCATAAAGCATCTCCTGCGAGGTCCGTAGGAGCGCACTCCACATCTTGTTGTACGGTTCTAAGGCCATCGCACGCCGGACCTCACTGCGCGACTTTGGCGACCGTTGGGTAGCGCGCTCGAAGTTCGGCCTTACCTTCTTCTCGTAAAGCACTCTGTTTCCTGGTCCGAAACCGCCTTGGACTTGAAGTTTGAACATGCGGACAAAGTCCTGACGCGCCTGTTCGTCATGTAGCGCACCGGGAAACATGTCGTGCGTCGCGTGAACGGGCATGGCGTCGCTCCTTCTGGATGACGGATCAGGTGTGATAGGAGGCAGTGTAGGTGGGGCTCGACCTCAGCCACAACCGCCGCAGCAAACTGTAATGCCCAACACCCTCATCACCGGCAGTAATCGGGTCCTCGGTCTCGCTTTGGTGCGGACTGCTCTGGCCGACGGTTGGAAGGTCTTGGCAACCGTCCGCCCCACAGAAGACGTGACGACATTGTGCGCCCTTGCAGGCGACAACCAGCTATCGCTCCATACGATGGACCTGATAGGTTTCGACTCGATCGACCGCCTTGCTCAGAATCTTGACGGAACGCCGATTGATATTTTGCCGTCGAACGGAGCAATCACCGACGCCAAGAGCACGGCGTTCGGCGAGACTGACTACGCGGTATGGGCGGACCTCATGCGTGCCAATGCGATCGCGCAGATGAAACCTGCCGAGGCGCTCGCCAAAAATGTTGCGGCCAGCGAACGCAACGCGATAATCTTTATATCTAGCCCAATTGGGCCAACCCCGAACTTTGGCTACGTTAACTATCGGGCAGTCAAGTCGTGCTGCAGATTGCGCTTGGCCTTAAAGGACGGCGTGTGATCGCAAGCTGTGCGCATTCTGGTTAGGTAGCGACTAGGGCAGCGCCGGCGCCGGGCGCCCTAAGCCCGGACGAAAGCGCACGAACGCTATGGAAGATCATTTCTCACCTCACGATTGAGGACACCAGGAAGTTCCTTGACCCCGACGGCAGCACACTGCCGATTGTCACGCAGCAACACGCCGCGAAACCCCACGAGATGACGCAGCAGGTCCTCTGATTGACTGCCGCCGTAGCCCTGCCTAGCCTTTGTGTTGGAGGACCGCATGACAAAAACCGTTCGAATGATCGATACCAGCACCCTTGCGTGGGGCGACTGGCACCCGCAATTCCCCGGGACGCTATCGAAGGAACTGCATTTCGATGCCGGTACAGGCGCGAACCTTCGTCAGGCTTACCTGCCACCAGGCTTTACGATCGCGGAGAGAGAGCGCCATCACCATGGTAATACCCGCGAGGGCGTATTCATTTTGTTCGGCAACATTCCGTATCACGAGTACGACCTGCCGACGACGACCGAGGGATCGTTGTACGACTTTCGCAAAGGGTTTTTGCTCGACCGCACGCCGCGATCAATCCACGGCATCTCGTTGAACCCAACCAGCGAGTTGGGTTGCATGATCCTTGAGTGGGGCACGGGACCACTTGAGTTCAACTACATCCCATTTGAAGGCGACCTGACGTCCTTCGGTACTGACTTCAACGCGCCACACACCGCCGATTCAGAATCACAATCTTGGACACCGCATCCCGATCTTCCGGGATGCAAAATCAAAGTTCTTTCAGACGGCGGCGACGCCGCTGATACGCGCTTTCACCCGGTCTGCCTTGTGCACATTCCGCCGGGCTGGGCGCCAGCGAACACGGTGCATCGCGGCAGCGTTCAGGACAAACGGCGTTGGCTCTATGTGCTACACGGCGATGCGCCGGTGTGGACCTATACGGATGCTAAAGCGGCAACGGGCGACCAGCACGCCATGAAAGAAGGCTGCTACCTGGAATGGTCTGGGCCGGCGGCGCTTGGATTTGAGAGCGGTACAACCTCCGAGATCGGTTGCGTCGCGCTGTGCATGGGCACCACGCTAGGCGATTAGTCCGGCGCGTCCGCAACGTGATCCCAGTGCAACCAGCGCTCGCCTAGGAGTCGGCCATAGGTGAGGGCCGGCATTAGCCCGAGCCCGCCAACAAACGTGTTGGCCGAGTGCAGACCCATCCCGAGAATCTCGCCGGCGGCGTAAAGATTTTCGATGGCAGACCCATCGCCGCGCACGACCTCGAACTGTTCGTTGATAGAGATACCCGGGATCGTCGTTGCGGCAGCGCCGTGATGTTTCACCGCGTAGAACGGACCGTTCTCGATACGACGCGGGAGATGGGCGCGCCCAAGCCGGTCTTTGCCTGAATCGACCGCGGTGTTGTAGGCGGCCACCGTTTCTAGAAAATTGGCCATATCGATACCCGCGGCCACAGCAAGGTCCTCCAAGGTATCGGCGCTGACAAAAGACGGATGTTTGCCCATCCAGCTGTGCGCCTTCTCGGGCATGACTTCGTCAAAGAACGCGGGTGCTTCTTGGCGAATTATTTCGTCGTAGACCACCCAGAATGTGAGGTCAGGCACCTTGAGCAGCGCTTGCTCGCGCGCCAACGGCTCGGCGACATCTTCCGGAACAAACCGTTTGCCTTCGCCGGTCACATAGATTTCCCACGCCAAGCGACGGCTCGTGGTGTCGCTGATCCGTTCGACGCGGTCGCCGGACTCCGGCGTGAGGACACCGGCCCACCGCGGAATGAAATATTCTTTGTGCAGCATCTCGGCACCGGCCTTCATCGCGATGCGCGCGCCTTCGCCTTTACAATCCGGCCACGCCCACGTGAAGAGCGGGTAGCCTGTGGTCTCTTTGAAGATGTCATGCCCTGCGCCGAAGCCGCCGGTGGCGAGCAGGACCTTGTGCCCGGCGAACGACCCCCTCTTGCCGTCTGTCCCTTTAGCCATAACGCCCGTGACACGCCCATTGTCATCTTGGACAAGGCCGGTCACTTCGGTGTTGAGGCGCAATGAGACATCGCTGTGTTCAACTGCGGCCAAAAATTCTGGACCGATGGCTTTGAGCAGCGAGACCCCAAACTCAGGGCCCCAGTAGGTGCGCGCCACGGAATAAGGCCGGTGGCCCAATTTCACGGGGTGCTCGGGCAGCGGCGCCCATCCCAAATCTAGGAGCCAATGCAGCGTATCGGCCGAGTGATCGGCGGCCATGCGGGCGAAGGGCTTGGTGGTGCGCCCATCTGTGATGTCGACAATGTCGTCATAGTGCTGGTCGGCTGAATCTTCGATGCCCTTGGCGGCCTGGATGCGGGTCCCGGCGGCGCTAATCTGGCCCATCGCGACGTGGAGGGTGCCGCCGACCTCGGTGCCACTTTCGAGCACCAACACCTTGGCACCCCGTTTCGCAGCAAATATAGCGGCAGGCATGCCAGTCGTGCCGGCGCCAACAACGATCAGATCAAAGGTCTCGCTCACTTGGTCCTCCCCACAATTGCCGCCTCTTTTATCGCGGCAGGAAAGATGCGGCGCAAGCACCCGGCGCGGAATACCGTTAGACTGCACAGCGGCCATCGGCGCCATCTCGAGCAACGCCAGAGCGTGACCGCGGCAGAGGATGCATGACCCAACTGAGTGACAGCCAAGCGCAGACCTCCAATATCTTTGGTTACAAATGGAGCCGGCGCGCAGCCTACGACACCGGCGAGTCGATGACCGCCGACACCTGTCGTTGGTATCTGGAAAAGTACTTTGGCGGCGATGAGGCGCAGATCGACACGCTGTTTGGCGTCGGCAACAAAGTGTTCCTCGATGCCGTGTGCGGCAGCGGCTGTTCTACTGCTACTCCTTCAAGTATTTCTATCGGCCCGATATGGACATGCGGGAGATGAACCACATCGACTTCGACTGGTACATGCCATTGAATTGGCACCGGCTGACGTTCGATGAGATCAAAGTGATGTGCTACGACAGTGGGCTGACTACGCAACGCGTGCACGAAGACGGCAGCGGTATTACTGTCGTCGCGACCAAGGACT
>JAPKDI010000171.1 GCA_026421105.1 Alphaproteobacteria bacterium
TGTAGCCCCAGACACTGGGAAGCCACAGCGCCAACGCCGGGAAGACCGTCACGAGCCCGAGGCGCACAAGATCAGCCGCCGCGAACGGCGCAATCCCTTTGAAGATCGTTCGGAGCGGGATGTCTTTCGCCATCCCATGCATGATGAACACGTTCATTCCTATGGGTGGTGTGATCATGCCGATTTCCATCACAATCACATTGATCACGCCCCACCAGATGGGATCGAACCCGAGGCTAATGATCAATGGGAAGACGAAAGGCAACGTGATCACCATCGCCGCGATGGTGTCGAAGATGCTGCCCAGAATCAGGAACATGATGTAGAGCAGTATCAAGATGACCCACTTCGACAGGCCCGAGGTTTCGATGGTGCCAACGATTTGTTCGGGCAGACCCGAAAGCGTCATGAAGAACGAGAAAATGTGCGCCCCGATGATGATCACGTAGATCATCCCGGTGGTCGCAGCGGCTTCCAACAACGTCTCAAAAAATGACGTCCAATTAACCTTGCCGCGGAACACCGCGAAGAGAAATGCGATCGAAACGCCGACTGATGCTGATTCCGCGGCCGAAAAGACGCCGGTGTAGAGCCCGCCCGACACGATGACTGCTAGAGTTACAACGCCCCAAGACTGCCCAAGAATTTTGAGTCGTTCTTTCCAAGGCAGCGCAGGTCCGGCCGGTCCAATGGCTGGGTTCACCCAAACCAAGATGCGGATCGCCGCAAAATAGACCGCCACAGACAGCAGTCCTGGGATCAGCGCCGCCGCAAAAAGCGCAATGATGAACTCTTCGGTCAGAATGCCGTAGATGATCATGACGATTGACGGCGGGATCAGCATTCCCAGCGTGCCGCCTGCAGCGATGCTGCCGGTGGATAGAGTTGTCGCATAGCCGCGTTGCGCCATTTCCGGAAGCGCAATCCGCGTCATGGTCGCGACGGTGGCTACCGACGAACCGCTGACCGAGCCGAACCCAGCGCACCCGCCAACCGTGGCAAGGGCTAGGCCGCCCTTCATATGCCCCAAAAAAGCATACGCTAATCGGTACATATCTTGGGCGAGGCCACTGAGATTCGCAAACGCCCCCATCAAAATGAAGGACGCAACGACGGCAAGGCCTTCGCTTGAGACGACCTCGCGGCCCTCGGCACCGATGAGCCCTATCGCGGGGCCAAAGCCGATGAGATAGCCGACGGTGACAAAGCCGGTGAGCCCCATCGAGACGCCGATGGGCACGTGCAGAATGATGAGAACAAACAGAAGCGCGAGGCCGAGAACGCCGATCAATACTGCTGACATATCTTTTTCTTTACTCTAGGCAGGCCTTAGTGGCCGCCTCCGGATTCTTCAAAGTCACGACGCAAATGTAGCGCCAGCGCGCTCTTGTAGATCATCCAAGTTTGGACTGGCAGAGAAAGAATAACGAGCGCGACAGCGACCCACCACCAAGGCGCGACCACGATCTTTTGGGTCGGAGTCACGCGGCCATTGGCCTGCATGTCAGCCCCGAGCGCCGTGAATTGCCAGGCAATGAGTCCGAAAAAGATGAGTGTCAGGATGCCGCCAAAGAGCTCTAGGCCCCGGCTCCATTGTGGGCCGAGGGCCGACCCTAAGAAGCCAATGCTGACATTGCGCCGGTAGAGCAATACGGCCGGAAACACCGAACAAATGATGATCGGAAACATGATGCGGCCCCAGTCCCCGAAACCGGGAATGCTGGGCCAGATCAAATAACGCATGAAGGCGTCGTACATCGTGAGAAACGACATGAAGACGAGAACGACGAACCCTACAGAGGCCAGAAAACGGCAGAGCCGTTCCGTGAACCTCTGTAGGGAGTCGAGTCGCTCGTTCACTGGATGTGAACCTGATCTTTAATACTAGCTAGCTCAGTTGCTCCGCATTTCTTTGAGCAACTTGACCGCCGCGTCAAAAACCTTGCGGTTGCCAGGTGTGGAGTCAGCCCACTCTTCCCAGACCTTCTTTGCATCTTCTTCGTAGCTTGCAAGTTCGGCGTCAGAGAAGGTCACCATCGTGTGCTTGCCTTCTTCTTTGATCATCTTGCGAATATCCGCACCTGCCTGCTTGTAGGCGTCGCCCGAGTCTCTCGCGATGTGGATGCCACCATTGTCCTGGAGCGCTTTTTTCTCACCTGCGCTGAGACCATTCCAGGTGTCTTTGTTCATAAGCAACATGAAGCCCAGAGTGCCAACGGGCACGTCTACGGTGTGGGTGACCAAGCCGAACGACTTGAAGGTCTTCATACCTGACCAGCCCTGGATAGCTGCAGACAACGTGCCGCGATTGAGCTTTTCGTTCATCGCAGCCGAACCAGCCGACTCAGGAACTGCGCCCAAGGACTGCAGCCAACGAGCCTGTGTCGCCCCAACGCTACGAACTTTTTTGTTCTTGAGGTCCTCAAGTTTGGAGATTGGATCTGCCGAAAAAATCGAGGACGGTTCACCAGCGAAGAAGCCGACGAGATGCGTGTCCCCGAAGCCCGAAAACAGCCCCAATTCGTAGAGCTTCCAACCGACAACGGAAGCCTCTTCCGCGGTGTGGAAGAAGAACGGTAGTTCGACGACTTCCATTTCCGGAAATTGACCTGGCGTATAGGCTGACATGACCCAAGCAACGTCTGCCACGCCAGCTTTGACGAGGTCATATTGCTGAAACGGGCTCTTGCCGAGCGTGCCACCCCAATAGGCTTTTATGTCGGTTTCTGACCCGATGGCCTGAAGCGCTTTGGTGGCCCGCTCCATCCACGGCATGATGACAAAGCGGCTGCCAAAGCCCCGTTCGGAAACGAACGAGCCAACTTTGATCGTATCGGCGCTTGCGGCCGCCAGCGTGGCCACTGAGATCGACCCGGCGACAACAGCACCGAGCAGTGTTTTTGCGATGTTACGCATGTAGAAAATTTCCTTTCACTATCCTCCCGAATTCGAGTCTCTATCCTATGGGGCGATACCCATTTGGCAAGGACTAGAGCCACTATTGAGGCAGTAATGCTGCCCCTGAAAGGTTCGAACAATTGCTGTTGGTCGCATATGCCCCGCAAAGCCTCTGCAGGCGCTATTCGACAGTCTCTGCGAAACGCACGGCGTTGATCATGGAGGAGTTCATCAGCCAATCCTTCATAAGGGCGTCGTCCGCCGTGATGCGTTGCATATCGTCCATGATGGCGCGGCGCGTTTCAGGATCTCGCTCGCGCATCCTGTGGTGGTTGGCGTCGGACATTTTGTGGACGTAGTCTGTCGCGATTACCTTACGCTGCCGGGTGTAGCGGTCGAACACGGCCATGTCGGCGTCGCCATGCCAGACGCCGTTGATCTTGTTGGTCAGATTCATCGCGTCGTGGACACCGCAATTCAGGCCCAAGCCCCCATTGGGGGTGTTGAGGTGCGCGGCATCGCCGGCCAAGAAGATACGACCCACATTGAATTTTTCGGTCACCCGCATGTGCGTGCGATAGCTGCCGCGGGCGAGTACATCGTAGCGCTGATCGCGCGGCACGATCCGCTGAAAGTGAGCATTGATGTTCTCGTCCGATAGCGCTTCCTCCGGTGTTTGACCGGGTCGCGGCGTGATGCCGGAGCGCCAGCGGTCGGGCACACGCAACAGCGAGAAATTGCCGGTTTCCGTCCAGACGTAATTGACGTTGGACAACCCTTCGTAATGCTTTTCGAAGGGAAAGTCGGTAATCGCGACCATCGTAAAGATCGGATAGGTCTTACCGTCGAAGCCCAGGCCAAGGGTTTCACGCACCATCGACCGGCCCCCATCGGCGCCAATCAGGAAGCGACCCTTCAGCGTTTCTTGCTCCCCACCAGATTCCACCGTTATCGACACACCGTCGTCGTCTTGGTCGACCGCAACGGTTTCCGAGCCCCAGCGAATATCGACGTTGTCGCGACCCGCCACGAGTTCAGCGAGATGCCGCACGACGTGAAATTGCTCGCACTGAACGCGGTAGGGGTGCTTGGTCTCGCCCTCCAAAACGCGAAGCTCGAACACGGCGCGCGCGCCACTGTCTTGAAAGCGGTATTGCCAGGAGGGGCACGTCGCGCCCTTTTCCAAGATCACATCGGTGACGCCGATCTCCTCGAGCATGTCGAGCGTCGCCGGGTGCCATGTGGA
>JAPKDI010000172.1 GCA_026421105.1 Alphaproteobacteria bacterium
GTCGTCATGGGTTGCCGTGGTGAGGGTGTCGACCATTAAAGAGTTTCCCGCAGGCGGTCGACGTATCGCGCCAACACGTCGATTTCAAAATTGACACTATCGCCTGGCTTGAGGCTACCGAACGTCGTCACCTCTTGGGTGTGTGGAATGATGTTCACCCCGAACTGACCCCCGTCGACTTCGTTCACGGTCAGTGAAACGCCGTCCAGGGTAACCGATCCCTTCGGCGCAACAAATCGGGCGAACTCTTGGGGCAACTCTAAAACGAAACGAAGGGACTCGCCCTCAGGCGTAATGCTGACCACCGTTGCAAAGCAATCGATGTGACCGGTGACGATATGCCCACCCATCTCATCGCCAACCCGCAACGCCCGCTCCAAATTGACCGATGTTCCCTCTTGCCAGTCGCTGATAGTCGTTTTTGATAGGGTTTCGGCGGAAGCTGTGACCGCAAACCACCCATCATCCCTATCAACGACCGTTAGGCACGGCCCACCACAGGCGATCGAGGCCCCGATCTCGATGTCGGCGGTATTGTATTTCGTCGCCATGACCAAACGCGTATGGCCGTCGGTCTCAATGGACCTGACCTTACCTACATCCGTGATAATGCCTGTAAACATGGGGCTTACTTAGTCGGACAGGCGGAAAGTTTCCACCACATCATTGCCCAGCGCCCGGACAGCGGTCCGATGAAGGGGCATATGCTGATCCAGCGCCTCAATCCCGAGCGGCCCGATCATCGGTATCCCGTCACCACCGAGCAGCTTGGGCGCGCGAAACACGGCGAGATCATCGACCAGGCCATCCCGCAGCAACGCGCTGGCAAGCATCCCGCCAGCTTCGGCCAAAAGACGTGTGATGCCGCGCTGTGCAAGCTGGCCGAAGCATTGACGGAGATTAACGCCATGACCACTCCCGTCGGTCTCGACCGTGAAATGTTCGGCGCCCGTATTGGTGCGCTCCAGCACCTTCGGATCATCTGGCGGCACCGCGCTAAATACCCAAAGCGGGACATCATGAGCGGTGGCGTAGAGCTTGGCGTCGGTCGGCACACGCAGATGAGCGTCGAGAAGAACCCGGACCGGGGAGCGATCGTGCATGCCTGGTAGGCGACAGGTCAATTCAGGGTCATCCGCGATTGCCGTGGCGGAGGCAACCGTAATCGCATCGTGATCGGCGCGTAAACGATGGGCCTCGGCGCGCGATTCGGCGCCCGTGATCCACTGGCTTTCGCCGCTCTCTGTGGCGATGCGTCCGTCGGTGGTGATGGCGGTCTTCAGGGTGACGAGCGGCAGGCCATCGGAAAGGCGCTTCAGATAGCCGCGATTAAGCGCACGCGCTTCGTCTCCACACACACCCACCTCAACCTCGATGGTGGCGGCGCGAAGGGCGTTGAGCCCCTTCCCCGCGACGCGCGGGTCCGGATCGTTCATGGCGGCGACCACGCGGGCCACACCGGCCTCAACAAGGGCGTCGGCACACGGAGGTGATTCACCGTGATGGCTGCAAGGTTCGAGTGTCACATAGGCTGTTGCGCCTCGGGTGGCGCCGCCGGCGCGCTTGATGGCTTCGGTCTCTGCGTGGGGCCGCCCGCCTTGTTGGGTCCAGCCCCGCCCGACGACGTGGCGGTCTTTCACGATGACGCACCCGACGGCAGGATTGGGCCAGACTTGGCCAAGCCCGCGACGAGCCAGCACCAAGGCTGCGCGCATGTGCGCGTGGTCAGCCTCAGTAGTCGTCTTCGTTACTCCCGCCCATCTCGCCGATGAAGGCCTCGAAATCCCTAGCCTCGCGGAAGTTCTTGTAGACCGATGCGAAACGTACGTAAGCGACCTGATCAAGATTAGCCAACCCCTCCATGACCAATTCGCCGATCGTGGTGCTGTTGATTTCCGATTCGCCGAGGCTTTCGAGACGGCGCACGATGCCGTTGATCATGCGATCGACCCGTTCTGGCTCGACGGGCCGCTTGCGTGTCGCCGTGATGATCGACCGCGCAAGTTTGTCGCGATCAAACGGCACGCGCTGATCATTCTTCTTTAGGACCGTTAGCTCGCGCAGTTGCACCCGCTCGAAGGTGGTGAAGCGTGAGCCGCAAGCCGGACAAAACCGGCGCCGGCGAATCGCCGAGTTTTCTTCTGCAGGCCTTGAGTCTTTGACCTGGGTGTCGTCATTTCCACAAAACGGGCAGCGCATTCTAATTCCCCCAGCCTATCGGTCGGCCGTCTAAAATCTTATCTCGGATAAATTGGAAACCGGGCACAAAGTTCAAGGACGCGGTCCTTCACAGCGGCCTCAACAGCCGCATTACCGTCGGGCGTTGCCGCGAGCGCATCCAGCACTTCGACAATCATCGCCCCGACTTCTCTGAATTCAGCGACGCCAAAACCGCGCGTTGTACCGGCTGGTGCACCGAGCCGCAGACCCGATGTAACCATCGGCTTCTCGGGATCGAACGGGATGGCGTTTTTGTTGCAAGTGATAAACGCGCGCTCGAGCGCTTGCTCGGCATCACGACCGGTAAGCCCCTTAGGACGCAAGTCGACAAGCACCAGATGCGTATCCGTGCCCCCTGTCACGATATCGAGGCCGCCTTCAACCAACCGCGCTGCAAGCGCCTGAGCGTTGTCGACTACAGCGCGCGCATAAGTCTTGAAGCCGGGCTGAAGCGCCTCCTTAAAAGCGACCGCTTTAGCGGACACTACATGCATCAATGGTCCGCCTTGGATACCTGGGAAAATTGCCGAGTTCACTTTCTTCGCAATATCGGCATCGTTAGTCAGGATCATGCCGCCGCGCGGGCCACGCAGCGTTTTGTGCGTCGTCGTCGTCACCACATGGGCATGCGGAAAGGGGCTGGGGTGCACACCCCCAGCGACAAGACCAGAAATATGCGCCATGTCGACCATCAACAAAGCGCCAACTGAATCCGCGATCTCCCGGAACCTGGAAAAATCAATAAGTCGAGGGATTGCTGACCCGCCGGCAATGATCAATTTAGGTTTGTGCTCGGCTGCTAGCGCCGCAACGTCGTCATAGTCAATGAGGCAGTCTTGCTGGCGCACACCGTACTGGACCGCGTGAAACCATTTGCCGGATTGGTTGGGTTTAGCGCCATGGGTCAGATGGCCACCCGCGGCGAGGGACATCCCGAGAATGGTATCACCCGGCTTTATCAACGCTTGGAAGACACCTTGGTTAGCTTGGGAACCGGAATTTGGTTGAACGTTGGCGAACTCGCAGCCGAACAACTGTTTGGCGCGATCAATCGCAAGGTTTTCGGCGACATCAACGAATTCGCAGCCACCATAGTATCGCTTGCCTGGATACCCTTCGGCATACTTGTTTGTTAGGACTGACCCTTGGGCCTCAAGAACAGCACGGCTGACGATGTTTTCTGAAGCAATTAGCTCAATCTGGTTTTGTTGACGGCCAAGTTCGTCTTGGATCGCGCCGAAAAGCTCTGCGTCTTCCTCTGCCAAACTGGCGGTGAAAAACCCATTGTCTTGATCGCTCTGTGCCGCACTCACGCTCATCAAACAGCCTCTTTCGTCCGTATTTGATCAATCTTGGCGACGCGGCCTGCATGCCGGGCGCCGCCGAAGGGCGTCGCAAGAAACGCGCGTAAGCAGTCGCGTGCAACCTCGGCGCCGACGACCCGAGCGCCAAGCGCGAGGATGTTTGCGTCGTTATGGTCTCTGGCGAGACGCGCAGTGGTCGCGTCATGACACAGGGCGGCTCGAATGCCCGGGTATTTGTTGGCCGCCATGCTGATCCCCAGGCCGGTGCCGCAGCAGATCACGGCCAACGCCGCGCGGCCGTCCAAGACCGCCGCGGCCGCCGCGTGGCCGAAGTCCGGGTAATCGACCGAGGCCGTGCCATTGGTACCAAGATCGAGCACCGCGTACGCCAGCGCGCTCAACTCGTCCGCCATGATCTCCTTGAGCGGAAACCCTGCGTGATCAGCGGCCAGCGCGATGACAGTTTTAGTCATGGTGTAGGTTTTTCGGGGCCCGTTTCGGGGAAGTCTACGTACCATATGTGGCAACGCCGTACCAGCGCTCTACAACCTCTCGGAGCCTGTTGAGTTTGTTGGC
>JAPKDI010000173.1 GCA_026421105.1 Alphaproteobacteria bacterium
TCGGGAAACCGGTCCGGGATACCAAGACGCAACACGGGTGGCGCTTCGCGTCCAAGCCTGTCGCAGAGAAGATCATTCACGGCGCTTCCTAAACCACCGACAAGCGTATGCTCTTCAAGGGTCACTATCCCCCTCACCTTGCCCGCCAGATCGAGTACCGCCGTGTCATCAAGCGGCTTAACGGTATGCATATGCAACACCCCGCAGTTCAACCCACCGGGCCCCGCAAGGGCTTCGGCAGCGTCGAGTGCGCGATTGGTCATAACGCCGGTAGAAATCAATAGAATGTCGCCGGCAGGACGCATCTCAATTGCTTTGCCGATTTCAAAACCGTTCTCGGCGCGCGAGACAATTGGGTCGCCTCCCTTGGCCAAACGGATATAAACCGGCCCAGGGATGTCAAGTGTTTGCGGGACGAAACGCGCCATCTCCTCTTTATCGACCGGGGCCACCACAGTCATGTTGGGCAGCGAGCGCATAATCGCTATGTCCTCAACCGCTAAATGTGTGGGGCCGAGCGGCGCGTACACAAGCCCGCCGCCATTACCGATCAAGCGGACAGGCAGATTGTGTAAGCAAAGATCAACGGCCACTTGTTCAAAACAGCGCCGCGTAATGAACGTGGCAATCGTGTTGACGTAGGGAATGTAGCCTTCCATCGCAAGACCCGCGGCCATGCCGATAATGTTCTGTTCGGTCACGCCTTCCATGAAGAAGCGCTCAGGCATTTCTTCTTTGAACTGATCCAACGTGCCGGCGCCAAGGTCAGAGCCGATGAACACAACACGCGGATCATGGCGGGCCATCTCGCAGACGGTATCAAGGCTGGTTTTGCGCATAGCTAGTCGAGCTCCGCGTACATCGCCGCAACTTCATCGTCGCTGATCTTGGATTTGTGATGCCAAGCCGGGTTGCCCTCAGCATCAGCAATCCCTCGTCCCTTCACCGTGTGGCAAATGATGGTCGACGGCTTGTCGGTCTCAAATGGGACGCTCGCAAAAACGCGGCGCAATTGATCCACATCGTGACCATCCACCTCATGTACGGCAAAACCAAACGCCCGCCATTTGTCAGCCAACGGCTCAAGGTCCTGCACCACTGAAGTGCAGTCGTATGACTGCAACTTATTGTAGTCGACCATCGCAACGAGGTTCGACAATCGGTGCTTGCCGGCGCACATCGCCGCCTCCCAAACCGAGCCTTCATTGATCTCGCCGTCACCCATTAGGACGAACACGCGCGAATCGCGTTTTTGCAATCGCATCGCGAGGGCTTGGCCCAACCCGATGGATAATCCATGGCCCAGTGCGCCGGTCGATGCTTCCACCCCCGGCACCTTCGCGCGCTCGGGGTGGCCACCGAGCATGCCGTCAAACTGGCAAAATCGGTCCAACTCCTCCGCGGGGAAGAAACCCTTGTCGGCAAGAATCGCATACAGCGCGAGGCAGCCGTGTCCTTTGCTCAAAATGCACCGATCACGATCAGCCCATCTCGGGTTTGCCGAATCGAACCGAAGAACGTCGTCGTACAAAACACGGAGCGCTTCGATGAGCGAGAATGCGGAGCCCAAATGGCCGCGCTTGCCACCATCCAGCCCGCGCACCACGAGGCGGCGCAATGCGAGAGAGCGCTCGTCGAGGCCGTCACCGACTAGTCGGATGTGCGCTTTGGGAGTCACGCGGCGTTCTCCTTCTTGACCCGGTCAACAAACCCCTTGGCCTTGCCAAGTTGCCGAGCCAGAACAATATTTCGATCACGGTCACCATACGCAAACGCGCGTTGTGCCCAACGTTCAGGAATAAATTCATTAAGTGCGATCAACGCCCACCGGAGTGCATAAAGTGGCTTAAGAAACCGTAGCCGCACCATAAACGCGGGATCATCAGAAAAAATCGCGGCCGCCTGCTTCTCGAATCGTGTCGCAAATCGGGGGCCAAGTGCCATACCGGGATGTAAGACGAAATCCGCTACAAGCTTGACCGGATCGTCCCAGCCAAAATATTCAAAATCACAAAACACGAGCGCACCGTCGTCACCGCGTACTGCGTTATGAAACCCAAAATCCGAAGGCGACAAGGTGCGATGTTCGGCCGGCAGGTCTTGGTTCAGCGAAATGCCAGCGGCGCGCAAGCCCTCGCGTGCTTTTGACCAAGTCACATGCAGCGTGTCGTCAAAGGTATCGCGGAGAAATTTGGAAAGGTCACCTCGAAACGCAGCTTCGCGCTCCAACCGTGCTCGCCGGCCAGCGATCTGGCTATATAACTCGTCGGCCGAAAGGCAGGCTTCCCGTGCTAGCGGCAAATCGTTCGCCGCGTCTTGGTGTGCAATATCGCACAACGACCGAACAAAATCGGACGCAGCGTCGATATCTGCCGGTGTAGGCGTCTTGATAGCTTCGCCATCAATCCAGCCGAACAACGCACATTGCGCATCGCGGTCTGCAGCCATCGGCTCCGGAATGGTACGCAACCCTTGGCCCCACAGGTAGCTAAGGCCTTTGAACTCGGCGCTCAGCCGGGCGCCACCATCATGGCCGCCCGAAAAGTATGTTTTCAGCGCAAATCGTGTGCCGTTGCCGCCGTCCACGCGGTAAACGCGGTGGTTGCCGGCGCCTGAGATTTCCTCAAGGTTGTCAACCGTGCCACCGCAAAGCGAGCGCGCAACTTCAACGATTTGCGCGTGTTCGTTCACGCGACCGCTCTTCCTAGATCGTTAAACATGAAGTCGCGGATATCAAACCAGTCAGAGATCACGGCGTCGACGGTATCAGCGCCCTCGCCCCCAGTGCTCAGCAAAATGCGCAAGACACCGTCGGGAAAGGATTTCTCGGCGAAAATCTCCGGCAGATCGTCGATGAAGTGCGTGCACCCGAGTTCATTAATACGCGCCACCTTCTCGCACTGCCTGTCTTCAAAGTAGATGTCATCCACGCTGAACCCGAGCCCGCCCGGATCGAAGAATTCGTTGGCCCGCATCCATCCGAGTGCCGCATCGCGCAAGTTGGGCCCAGGGACCGCGTTCGAGAGAACCGACTTGTGACTCACCACAACCAACGGCACACCAAGTCGCCGGGCACTACCGACAAATTCAAGAAAGCCCGGCATCATCTCCGCTTCGGCCATGCGCGCGCCGTAAGCCTCAGCCTGCATTCGTTGCCAAGCCATATCGTCGTGTTGCAGCCGCACTGCATTGCGCACAGCGACCTTACCGCCAACCGGCACGGCATCAAGGTATCCTGCCTCAAGCGCAAGCCGCGCGAACAAGTCATCGTAACGAACGATCGTATTGTCGAAGTCGATTCCAACGAGCATGACCTAAGCCAGGTTGATTTCTTGCATGGTCTTGATGTTGTAGTAGCGAGGGTTTGCCATCGGATCGGCCACTCGTCCTGCATCGAAAGCCGCAATCAGACTGTCCACGGCGTCTTCGATCGTATGTACTGGCACAAAGCCAAGCTCGTCCGCGATCTTCTTCGATGAAACATGGTACGAGCGCATATCGTCCGTAGGCTGGGTCACCACTTCTACACCGTTGCCGACTGACGAACGCACCATTTCGGCAATTTCAGACACGCTGTGGTTCTCGAACCCTGCATTGAAAATCTTGCCATCGATCGCAGCGTCTTCGTACTGCAGGCACTTCACGTAGAGATCAGTCATATCCTCGATGTTGATATTCGGTCGCCGTTGGGCGCCGCCAAACACCGTGATCTTGCCGTTGTTTATCGCGTGATTAGTCAAGATATTGACCGTCAAGTCCAGCCGCAGCCTCGGCGCATAGCCACACACCGTCGCCGGACGAATTACCAACGTCGTGAACCCCGGCGCGTGTTCTTCGGCCAACACATCTTCGCACATCGCCTTAAATTTGGAGTAATCCGTGAGCGGGTCCAGCGGCAGATCCTCCGTCACCTCAGGATCGTCTTTGATGCCGTACACGCTCGACGACGAGGCATAGATGAAACGCCGCGCCCCTTCCGACTTTGCCGCACGCACCAATGGACGGAATGCGTCGTAATTGATCGACTTGCCCAACTCGGGGTTGAGTTCAAAGCTCGGATCATTCGAGATGCAGGCCAAGTGGATCACCGCATCACAAC
>JAPKDI010000174.1 GCA_026421105.1 Alphaproteobacteria bacterium
CCTTCCCACGCGCAGATATGACGTCGGGAGTGAAGCAGGTAGGCGCGCGCACCCGGCAACGCTGGGTCGATCCTTAGCGCATCTTGATATGCATCTACTGCTTCGTTGTGGCGCCCCAGCGATTGCAGAATGTGTCCCAAGTTAAGGGTCGCGCTCGGATCACTCGGCGCCAGCTCGACCGATTGCCGCACGAGGTCAAGGGCGTCCTCATGACGCCCGAGGCATTGCAAGGAAACGCCCAAATTTCCAAGCGCTTCGGGATATCGACCCTCTTGCGCCAAGGCCTTCTCAAATAATGGGATTGCCGCCGCATGATCGACTTGCGCCTGGTAACATAGGCCCAGTCCATTCAACGCAATTGCGCTCGTCGGGTCGCGCGCAATTGCGCGGCTAAACCAAGCACGCGCGGCGTTTGGGTCAGCCTTCGATAATAAACAATCACCGAGGTTGAGCATCCAAGCAAGCGTCGCCGGCGCGCGGGTGTGGGATTCAAGAAAGGCCGCCTCGGCGGCCTCGAGACGGTCCGCAGCGGCGAGGGCACTCCCCAGCGCGCCATGAGCGACATCACGATCCGGCGCCAGCGTGACTGCCTGCTGAGCCGCCTCGACCGCCTCGTCGTGGCGACCCAGGCGTACCGCCGCGGCCGCCATATTGATGAAGACCTCGGCGACCCCCGGCGCGAGTTGTGCCGCGCTGCGGAAATGATCCAGCGCCTGTTCAGGTTCCCCGGCGCTCATCGTCCATACCCCAAGTGTGAACGAGACCTCTGGGTCGCGCGCACCAAGCTCGAAGGTTTTGAGGGTGTCGATTGCGGCGTCGGCGTCGCCACCCGCCATTGAGTTACGCGCAGCGCCCAGCGCCAACGCCGCTGCGGCATCGTTGCTTGTGGAAGGAGGCGTCCCCGGGTTTGGCGGGCTCACGGTTGGCCCGGGATTATCATGGGGTGTTTCAAGGCGCACATGCGCATAGTGTGGCCAGGCGGTTAACCTTTCGTAAAGGCAGATTTGCGCCGCACGCCGCACGCCGCAGGTGCCCGCATCAGATTGACAGATTTGGCGGCGGGCCTCATATTATCCCGCTTTCCAACGCCGGTTCATTGAACCGAAGCCGGGAGAGCACCTTGATTTCTGCAGTCATGCCAACCTACGCCCGCGCAGACCTCGCCTTTGTTCGGGGCGAGGGGCCTTACCTATTTGATACCGATGGGCAGAAGTACCTCGACTTCGCCTCTGGGATTGCTGTGACCACGCTCGGCCACAACCATCCGCGCTTAGTCGCAGCACTCAAGACAGCCTCTGAGGGTGTCTGGCACACGTCCAACCTTGTCCACATCCCGACCCAAGAAAAACTCGCCGGCTTGCTGGTTGCGCACTCGTTCGCGGATACGGTCTTTTTCGGCAACTCGGGCGCCGAAGCGATTGAGTGCGCCATCAAAGTTGCCCGCAAATTCCAGTCGGCGACCGGCCATTCGAAACGGTATCGGGTCATTACTTTTGATTCGGCGTTCCATGGCCGCACGCTGGCGACGTTGGCCGCCGGCAATCAGGCGAAGCACTTGGACGGTTTTGGCCCAAAGGTCGACGGTTTTGATCAAGTACCCTTTGGCGATGTCTCGGCTCTTGAGGCGGCCATAACACCCGCGACTGCGGCCATCATGGTTGAGCCCATCCAAGGCGAGGGCGGCATCCGTGTGCCCCCGGATGAGTTCCTGCCAGCGCTGCGCGAGATTGCCGATCGTGAGGGCCTCCTTCTCATCTTTGATGAAGTTCAATCCGGTATTGGACGTACGGGTCGGCTGTTCGCCCATGAACATTGGGGCGTCACGCCTGATGTCATGGCCGTTGCCAAGGCGCTCGGCGGCGGTTTGCCGATCGGCGCGTGCCTCGCCACGGAGCGGGCCGCGCAAGGCATGGTGGCCGGTACCCATGGGTCGACTTTCGGGGGCAACCCTCTCTCAACCGCCGTCGGCCTCGCGGTTCTAGAAGAGGTGACCGCGCCGGGGTTTCTTGATGCGGTCGAGAAAAATGGCGTCTCCCTCCGTGACGGCATGGAAAAACTGAAAGCGAAGCATGGCAACAAGATTACTGAGGTGCGTGGCAAAGGTTTGTTCCTCGGTTTGCGCTGCACGGCTGACCCAGGCGTCGTGATCGAGGAATTGCGGCGGCGCGGCATGCTGACGGTTATTGCGGGCGACAATGTTGTGCGGCTTCTGCCGCCGCTCATCGTGACTGAGGAACACATTGCCGAAGCCCTCGCCAAACTTGATGAAGTGCTTAGCGCGACGAGTTTCTAGGTCATGCCCCACTTCACCGACATAGCGACCCTCGACGCCCCGAGTCTGCGCCGGATCTTGGACGATGCATGCGCGCGGAAGCAGCAGCGCGAAGGTGCGACGCGCGGCAAGCTCGACGCAGACCGGCCCCTCGAAGGTCGGATCATGGCGATGATTTTCGAAAAGCCGTCGACACGGACCCGAGTGTCGTTCGATGTCGCCATGCGGCAGCTCGGCGGCCAAACCATCGAAATGAGCGGATCTGAAATGCAGCTCGGTCGGGGTGAGACCGTGGCCGACACCGCACGGGTGCTGTCGGGCTATGTCGACGCCATCATGATTCGAACATCCAAGCACTCGGTGCTTGAAGAACTTGCCGAAGCGGCCACCGTCCCGGTCATCAACGGACTCACTGATCGTAGCCACCCCTGTCAGGTCATGGGCGACATCATGACCTTTGAGGAGCATCGCGGGCCTATTCGCGGAAGCAAGGTCGCCTGGGTTGGCGACGGAAACAATATGGCGACCTCTTGGATCGAAGCGGCGGTCCGTTTTGGTTTTGAACTCGAGTTGGCGTGCCCGGAAGAACTCTGGCCCGATTCGGCCGTGCTGCAATGGGCCAAGTCAGAAGGCGGCGCCATCGGCGTCACGCGGGATGCGGCGACCGCTGCAGCCAAAGCCGATTGCGTAGCGACGGATGTCTGGGTGTCGATGAACGATGAATCCGCCGATGGTGCGGGCATCGCCAAGGCGCGCCATAATTTGTTGAAGCCATACCAGGTCGATGCGCCGATCATGGCGGCAGCACACCCAGATGCGATCTTCATGCATTGTCTGCCGGCCCATCGCGGACAAGAAGTGACGGCAGATGTCATCGATGGCCCGCGTTCCGTTGTTTGGGCGGAAGCAGAAAACCGACTTCATGCGCAGAAAGGTATTCTAAACTGGTGCATGACCTAGATGGCCAAGCGCAGGCCGAGCCCGATGATTGCGCCTACCCGTTTCAAATAGACACGGTCGGCATTCGCGGTCGCCTCGTTCGCCTCGGCCCGGCCATAGACGAAGTGCTGTCGAGCCACGACTACCCAGACCCGGTGTCTAACTTCCTGGGCGAACTTGTCGCCCTCAGCGCCGCCCTGTCCAGCGCACTCAAGTTTGACGGCGTCTTTTCGCTGCAGGTGCGCGGCAACGGTCCCATCCGCGCCTTGGTCGCAGATTATCAGTCGCCAGGGTCAATTCGGGCCTTCGCCAGCTTCGATCAAGACGCGGTCAAAGAAGTGGCCCAGTCCGGTGCGGTAGGGATCACTAACTTCTTTGGTGCAGGCGTCCTGAGCTGGGTCGTCGATCAGGGGAATGACAGTGAGCGCCATCAGGGGATCGTATCTCTTGAAGGCGAGACGCTCGCGGAGTGCACCGAAAACTATTTTCGTCAGTCCGAGCAACTGCGTGCCGTCCTCCGCGTTGGGGTCGTCCGTGAGATTATTCGCGGGGGTAAAGGCCAATGGCGGGCAGGCGCAATCATGGTGCAAAACCTCGCGACCACAGGCGGACAGAGCGGCCGAAAAATTGATGATGAGTACGCAACCGAACAAGACTGGCAGCACGCAAAGGCGCTGGTCCAGACTGCGACGGCGGCAGAGATGTGCGATCCATCGCTCAAGCCTTCGGCATTTCTCCGCCGTTTGTTTCACGAAGATGGCGTGTGGCTCTACGATCCAACGGCACTGATCGCCAAATGCCGCTGTTCGCGAGAGCGCATAGAAACGGTCCTCGAACAATTTTCCGCTGAGGAGGTCAAGGACATG
>JAPKDI010000175.1 GCA_026421105.1 Alphaproteobacteria bacterium
GAAGACGACTTAATCCATACCGTCGATGATGATCACGTGGGTATCGCCCGCATTCTCGCGCAATTTCCGAACTTCCGAATACTCCGGCGAGCTCCAGAACTCTTTAATCTTCTCGACCGTTGGATATTCGGCGATGAGGGTTCCTTCGCTCGTGTCGAAGTCGCCCTCAAGAACAGCAGCGACCTTTCCGCGGGCGAGATACTTGCCGCCAAACTTCGGGATGAGTTGCGCGACGGCTTTGCCGTAGGCGGCAAAGCGCTCGGGATCAGTAACTTTCACACGAACAAACATATAGGCGGGCATGGTGCTACTCCGTTGGGTTGCTCGTTTGCGCGGTGTTGCTTCGCAGCCTTGCGCGTAAACCTCTGTCTCGCTTGAGGTGCCACTCGCGGCTCATAGCGTCGCCACGCGTCAAGTAGCGTTCAACATAGATCAGCTCCCAGGTGCGCCCCCGGGTTGAACGCGCGCCCAGGCCCTCGTTATGACGGCGTAGGCGTTTGTCGAGATCGTTGGTCCAGCCGACATAAGTTTTGATCGGCCCGTCATCGATGCTTCGCAGGACGTAAACGAAACAGCTCACCCCTTGGGGTAAACACAAACGAAGCGTTCGACAATCACCGGCATGTCATCTTCGACCGTCTTTCCTTGCGCCTCGAGTAGTCCATTCCAATGTTTAGTATGGACACCCCGCCAAACGTCAAGATCGCGCACGCTCGGCCCATCGAGGGCGGTGTAGGACGCATCGATATCCTTGAACGTCACCAATTCCAGCCCAACGGTCTGGAGGAGCGCTTTCGGTGCTCCGTCAAACGTCGTTTGAATGATGTACTCGCCGATCTCTGGCTTAAGTTCAGGATGTTGAGCGTGGAGCCAGGGCAACGAGAACGTCCCGACCTTTTCGCTATCAACGACTAACTGGGCGATGGTCTCCGAGGTTTCTTGATCCCACCCGATGCAGCGGACCCGATGCGTTGTAACAGTGTCTAGACCGGGTACCGCGCTAGCACAGGTGTCGAGAAAGGTTTTGCGCTGAGGTTCGGTGGGCTGCACTGCCGGCATGTCGGCATCCTTTTTATTTTCGAACAGTCATCAGTATGACGGATGGAACGGGGCAGCCGCTACTCTGGGACGCTCCTCAAGGGGTCCAACTATCCCATCAGCCTGGCACATCATTGTTACCGACGGAGATAATGATGATGCTGTCGTCGAGCGCGACCTCCATATGCTCCTCCCCTGGCGCGGTAATCGCGACATCGCCCGGCTCCAGCTCTCGGTCATCGACCTGCCAGCGACCGCTTAGAACCGTGAGGTATTCCCAGCCGGGATGCGTGTGCGGCTTAAACACTGTCCCCGCCTTCACGCGGAAGGCAGCGAAGTAGGCAGCCTCACTACCGCGCCAAATTTCGTACTTCTCTGCACCAGGCGTTGTGGTCGCTTGCCAGTCATAGTCCTTTAGTGCGCTGAACTGCATAGGATGTCCTCAGAGTTACGTCATCTTAACCGCTATTACGAAACGACTCTACAGACTCGCCGTCTCGACAATTACGGAAACGGGCCGCCCATATTGAATTTTTGTTGTTGCCTCGGGTGAATTCGATTCGGTCAAATCCGCCAGCCCGGCCTACAGTTCACCTTCAACGCCAGATAAATGGTGAGGCTCATGAAAACTTTATCCTGCGACATTTGCACTGAAAGCTTTACTGCCTCGTCCTTCGAGGAATGGTTCAAACAGATGCAAGCGCACTACATAAACCAACATGCCGACGTTATGGCGTCGATGGCCGGGAAACCAAAATCCGAGGACGACGATTGGGTGGCCGCTTCTAGAGAGCGGTTTGACGCTGCTTAATCATTACTGCATCGACGAAGACTCGACTCAGACCGAGACACGACTGGCCACCCACTTGCCAGCATTCCCCATAATAAAACCGGGTTCCTTGTATTGCTCGCGAAGCAGTTGTTCATAAAGCTTGCCTTCGGTCTCACGATCAACGGGCGTCGAAATCCCGGCCAGCCGAGATAGCGCCTGGTCGAGAACATCGACGGTACCGGACCCTTCGTCGAATTGAGCTTTCTTGCGCCAGACCAACTCTGCGGGGAGTAAATCCTCGCAGGCTTTACGTAGAATCCATTTCTCCGTGGTTTCTTGGGCCCCAGCACCCGTGACCTTCATCTTCAAGGAGGCTGGAATCGATTGCGCAACCTCGATGAGATCTCGGTCGAGGAATGGTGTACGCGCCTCCAACCCTTGGGCCATGGTGATCCTATCCACGCGCTGCAGATTGACGTTGTGCATGGCCCCGAGCGAGCGCGTGAGCTCGTCGGCCAGCGCACGCGGCTTCCCAGCGTAAGTGTGATGGTAGGTGTAACCCGCGAATAGCTCGTCTGCCCCTTCGCCCGTCAGTATCGCCTTCACGTGACGGCGCGCGAGCGTGGTTGCGAAGTGCGTTGGCAGGGCGCTCCGCACAAGATCAACGTCGGCACTCTCCAAGTGGTAGATCACCTTTGGCAATATCTTCGCGAGGCCGGCGGCTGTGAAGGTGAGTTCGTGATGGTCCGAGCCGATATGCTGGGCCACGGCACGCGCGGCGACGAGATCGGGGCTTTCCGCCGTGCCGACAGAGAAGGTCTTCAGCGGCCGGTCGACGGCGCGGGCAGCTATGGCCGCTATGATCGAGGAATCCAATCCGCCAGACAAAAACGCGCCGACCTCGACGTCGGCGACCATCCATTTGCGCACCGCCGCTTCAAGGGCCAGGCGCAGCTCCCGCCAGATTGGTTCGGGACCCTCTTCCGGCTCCATCTCGGCACGCCCCTGCGGAAGCCGGTACCATTTTCGAATCCCGTCGAGGCTGTCGAACATCGTACCGGGGCCAATGGGCTCCACCTCGTGCAGGCCAAGGCCGTCGAACGCTTTCAACTCGGAAGCAAAGGCCAAGCCTTTGCCGATGCGAGCCATGAAGAGCGGCTTGATACCGAGGGGGTCGCGCGCAGCAATGATCCGGTCCGGCGTGGCGAGAACAAACGCAAACATACCGTCGAGCCTCTCGACCCACCGCGACTCGCCCGTGCGAAACAGCTGAAGAATGGTTTCGCTGTCGCTTTGTGTCTCGAAGGCGCCCTCCCCAAGCATGGCGCGCAAAGCCGCATAATTGTAGATCTCGCCGTTGGCGACGAGCACATTCTCGCCGCTGTAGATGGGCTGGGTTCCGTTTTCGAGACCAATGATTGACAGTCGGCAATGGGCCATCACGGCGGGTCCGTTAGCTTGGCTCACGCGCAACTCATCAGGCCCCCGATGCGAGATCTTATGGATCATCCGCTGCGCAAGCTCAGGATCGTCTATCTTCCAAAGGCAGACAAAGCCGCACATCGGGCCGTTCCTAATTCCATAGCGTTGGCAGTTGAATGTGTCGGACCGCTAGACGTTTAGTGGGCAACCTACCTTCGCACACACTATCCAAGTGTTTTTCACGAATTGCCCAAAATCTTTTTCTATGTTCCCATAATGCTTCAATAAAAATGAATGAAATAAACCCCACAAAATTAAACACTGACAAAATCACCTCTAATGGACTTGATGCGTCAAAGTCATAAATTACTTCAAGCCCCTACCGGTCAAACTCTAAACCGGACTGCGGTGTAACCGCCTTAAATCCCTTTTCGTCTAACTTCAAATAGGCGGGAGTCTCTAAACGGCACCTACCGTAGGCGAGGGAAGCAGTTAGATGAGTGAAGACCATTGGGTCTCGCGGCCGCTGAAACTGACAGCCCGAACTTAATCGAAAATGAATGCATTAACGGGTTTGAGTAATCTCAGGACAAAGACCCCAGTCGTCAGAACCTCAGCACTCTTTGCTTACTTAACTGGGAAAAAAATACAGAGTGGTGATGGTGCCGCCTACAAGATTCGAACTTGTGACCCCAGCATTACGAATGCTGTGCTCTACCAACTGAGCTAAGGCGGCATACCACGATCAAACTACTAATCTGACAATCAAAATCGATCAAGATAAACAGTTATAACGGGACTGAACTGATACAAACGATATACACATATCGTTCACACGATGTTTT